>CAURES010000007.1:0-33317 GCA_963523725.1 uncultured Streptococcus sp. | reverse complement strand
GATTGCAACCAATGAGATTCATCTTTTTCTCCAGACTTTTAGCTTGAGCTCAACTAAATCATGATGCTAGGAACGGTAAGGATGCAAGGTGAAAATAGGAAACTGACGCAGTATTCGATGAATACAAGGAAGTTTATCTTTTTCACACAGCATCCCGTTCCGGCTCAAATCGGCTAATTAACTTTAGCCCGAGTTCAATTCAACTTGTAAATCTACAAGTTGAAACCAACAATAGCATGAAAACATTGAGAACGGGTAGGTCCTGCCTATCCGTTTTTATTAAAATCGTGTTATAATAGAATAGAAATCAAAAATAAATAGGAGAAACAAACCTCATGGCACGCGAATTTTCACTTGAAAAAACTCGTAATATCGGTATCATGGCTCACGTCGATGCTGGTAAAACAACTACAACTGAGCGTATCCTTTACTACACTGGTAAGATCCACAAAATCGGTGAAACTCACGAAGGTGCGTCACAAATGGACTGGATGGAGCAAGAGCAAGAACGTGGTATCACTATCACATCTGCTGCGACAACAGCTCAATGGAACAACCACCGCGTAAACATCATCGACACACCAGGACACGTGGACTTCACAATCGAAGTACAACGTTCTCTTCGTGTATTGGATGGTGCGGTTACCGTTCTTGACTCACAATCAGGTGTTGAGCCTCAAACTGAAACAGTTTGGCGTCAAGCAACTGAATACGGAGTTCCACGTATCGTATTCGCCAACAAGATGGATAAAATCGGTGCTGACTTCCTTTACTCAGTAAGCACACTTCATGATCGTCTTCAAGCAAACGCTCACCCAATTCAATTGCCAATCGGTGCTGAAGATGACTTCCGCGGAATCATCGACTTGATCAAGATGAAAGCTGAAATCTATACTAACGACCTTGGTACAGATATCCTTGAAGAAGATATCCCAGCTGAATACCTTGACCAAGCTCAAGAATACCGTGAAAAATTGGTTGAAGCAGTTGCTGAAACTGACGAAGAATTGATGATGAAATACCTCGAAGGTGAAGAAATCACTAACGAAGAATTGAAAGCTGGTATCCGTAAAGCGACTATCAACGTTGAATTCTTCCCAGTATTGTGTGGTTCTGCCTTCAAGAACAAAGGTGTTCAATTGATGCTTGATGCGGTTATCGACTACCTTCCAAGCCCACTTGACATCCCAGCGATCAAAGGTATTAACCCAGATACAGACGAAGAAGAAACTCGTCCAGCATCTGACGAAGAGCCATTTGCAGCTCTTGCCTTCAAGATCATGACTGACCCATTTGTAGGTCGTTTGACATTCTTCCGTGTTTACTCTGGTGTTCTTCAATCAGGTTCATACGTATTGAACACTTCTAAAGGTAAACGTGAACGTATCGGACGTATCCTTCAAATGCACGCCAACAGCCGTCAAGAAATTGACACTGTTTACTCAGGTGATATCGCTGCTGCCGTTGGTTTGAAAGATACTACAACTGGTGACTCATTGACAGATGAAAAAGCTAAAATCATCCTTGAGTCAATCAACGTTCCAGAACCAGTTATCCAATTGATGGTTGAGCCAAAATCTAAAGCTGACCAAGACAAGATGGGTATCGCCCTTCAAAAATTGGCTGAAGAAGATCCAACATTCCGCGTTGAAACAAACGTTGAAACTGGTGAAACAGTTATCTCTGGTATGGGTGAGCTTCACCTTGACGTCCTTGTTGACCGTATGCGTCGTGAGTTCAAAGTTGAAGCGAACGTAGGTGCTCCTCAAGTATCTTACCGTGAAACATTCCGCGCTTCTACTCAAGCACGTGGATTCTTCAAACGTCAGTCTGGTGGTAAAGGTCAATTCGGTGATGTATGGATTGAATTTACTCCAAACGAAGAAGGTAAAGGATTCGAATTCGAAAACGCAATCGTCGGTGGTGTGGTTCCTCGTGAATTTATCCCAGCGGTTGAAAAAGGTTTGGTAGAATCTATGGCTAACGGTGTTCTTGCAGGTTACCCAATGGTTGACGTTAAAGCTAAGCTTTACGATGGTTCATACCACGATGTCGACTCATCTGAAACTGCCTTCAAGATCGCGGCTTCACTTGCTCTTAAAGAAGCTGCTAAATCAGCACAACCAGCTATCCTTGAGCCAATGATGCTTGTAACAATCACTGTTCCAGAAGAAAACCTTGGTGATGTTATGGGTCACGTAACTGCTCGTCGTGGACGTGTAGATGGTATGGAAGCACATGGTAACAGCCAAATCGTTCGTGCTTACGTTCCACTTGCTGAAATGTTCGGTTACGCAACAGTTCTTCGTTCTGCATCTCAAGGACGTGGTACATTCATGATGGTATTTGACCACTACGAAGATGTACCTAAGTCAGTACAAGAAGAAATCATTAAGAAAAACAAAGGTGAAGACTAATCTGTCCTCACTCTAGAAGGAAGTCACTTAGTGGCTTCCTTTTGTCTTTAGAAAATACCTCTAAATATGGTAAAATAGTAGGAGAATAATGTGAGGAAAATGAATGTCAAACAGTTTTGAAATTTTAATGAATCAACTGGGGATATCTGCTGAAATGAGACAGGATCCTGTTTTATCACAGGCTGATATTGAGCGAGTTGTGGTTCATAAAATTAGTAAGGTATGGGAGTTTCATTTCGTATTTTCTAATATTTTACCGATTGAAATCTTTTTAGAATTAAAGAAAGGTTTGAGCGAAGAATTTTCTAAGACAGGCAATAAAGCTGTTTTCGAAATTAAGGCTCGGTCTCAAGAATTTTCAAATCAACTCTTGCAGTCCTACTATAAGGAGGCTTTCTCTGAGGGGCCATGTGCTAGCCAAGGTTTTAAGTCCCTTTACCAGAATCTGCAAGTTCGTACTGAGGGCAATCAACTCTTTATTGAAGGCTCTGAGGCGATTGATAAGGAACATTTTAAGAAGAATCATCTTCCTAATTTAGCCAAACAACTTGAAAAGTTTGGCTTTCCAACTTTCAACTGTCAAGTAGAGAAAAATGATGTGCTGACTCAAGAGCAGGAAGAGGCCTTTCATGCTGAAAATGAGCAGATTGTTCAAGCGGCCAATGAGGAAGCGCTCCGTGCTATGGAACAACTAGAACAGATGGCACCACCTCCAGCTGAAGAGAAACCAGCCTTTGATTTTCAAGCTAAAAAAGCTGCAGCTAAACCCAAGCTAGATAAGGCAGAGATTACTCCTATGATCGAAGTGACGACGGAGGAAAATCGTTTGGTCTTTGAAGGGGTTGTTTTTGATGTGGAGCAAAAAGTGACCAGAACAGGGCGCGTTTTGATCAACTTTAAAATGACCGACTATACTTCAAGTTTTTCTATGCAAAAGTGGTTTAAGAATGAGGAAGAGGCCCAGAAATTTGACCTTATCAAGAAGAATTCTTGGCTCCGAGTTCGTGGGAATGTGGAGATGAATAACTTCACACGCGATTTGACTATGAACGTACAGGATGTGCAGGAAGTTGTTCACTATGAGCGGAAGGATTTGATGCCAGAAGGAGACCGCCGGGTTGAGTTTCATGCTCATACTAACATGTCGACCATGGATGCTTTGCCAGAGGTCGAAGAAATCGTTGCGACAGCTGCTAAGTGGGGACACAAAGCAGTTGCTATCACCGACCACGGGAATGTTCAATCCTTCCCACACGGCTATAAGGCGGCTAAGAAAGCGGGAATCCAGCTGATCTATGGTATGGAAGCCAATATCGTGGAGGACCGTGTCCCTATCGTCTATAACGAAGTGGAGATGGACTTGTCAGAAGCGACCTACGTGGTCTTTGACGTGGAAACGACAGGACTTTCAGCTATCTATAATGATTTGATTCAGGTTGCGGCTTCTAAGATGTACAAGGGGAATGTCATTGCTGAATTTGATGAATTTATCAATCCTGGGCATCCCTTGTCAGCTTTTACTACTGAGTTAACCGGAATTACAGATGATCATGTAAAAAATGCCAAACCACTGGAACAAGTTTTGCAAGAATTCCAAGAATTCTGCAAGGATACGGTCCTAGTCGCTCACAATGCGACCTTTGACGTTGGCTTTATGAATGCCAACTATGAGCGTCATGGTCTTCCTAGAATTAGCCAGCCAGTTATTGATACGCTGGAGTTTGCTAGAAACCTCTATCCTGAGTATAAACGTCATGGTTTGGGGCCTTTGACCAAGCGTTTTGGTGTGGCCTTGGAACATCACCACATGGCCAACTACGATGCGGAAGCTACTGGTCGTCTGCTCTTTATTTTTATCAAAGAAGTAGCAGAAAAACATGGTGTGACCGATCTAGCTAGACTTAACATTGATTTGATTAGTCCAGATTCTTATAAAAAAGCTCGGATCAAGCATGCGACCATCTATGTCAAGAATCAAGTAGGGCTAAAAAATATCTTTAAGCTGGTTTCCTTGTCTAATACCAAGTACTTTGAAGGGGTGCCACGAATTCCGAGAACAGTTCTAGATGCCCATCGGGAGGGCTTGATTTTAGGATCAGCCTGTGCAGAAGGTGAAGTTTTTGATGCAGTCGTTTCCCAAGGTGTGGATGCGGCGGTTGAGGTGGCCAAGTATTATGACTTTATCGAGGTCATGCCACCAGCTATCTACGCTCCCTTGATTGCCAAGGAGCAGGTCAAGGATATGGAAGAACTACAGACCATTATCAAAAGTTTGATAGAGGTTGGAGATCGTCTTGGTAAGCCTGTTCTGGCTACGGGAAATGTCCACTATATCGAACCTGAAGAAGAGATTTACCGTGAAATTATCGTCCGTAGTTTGGGACAGGGGGCAATGATTAACCGAACTATCGGTCATGGGGAACATGCTCAACCTGCTCCTCTTCCAAAAGCTCATTTTAGAACGACTAATGAGATGTTGGATGAATTTGCCTTCTTGGGCGAGGAATTAGCTTGCAAATTGGTTATTGAAAACACCAATGCCTTGGCAGATATCTTTGAACCTGTTGAGGTTGTTAAGGGTGACTTGTACACGCCTTTCATCGACAAGGCGGAAGAAACGGTTGCTGAGTTGACCTATAAGAAAGCTTTTGAGATTTATGGAAATCCACTGCCAGATATTGTTGATTTGCGGATTGAAAAAGAATTAACTTCTATTCTGGGGAATGGATTTGCTGTGATTTATCTGGCTTCGCAGATGCTGGTGCAACGTTCCAATGAACGGGGTTACTTGGTTGGTTCTCGTGGGTCTGTCGGATCTAGTTTCGTTGCGACTATGATTGGGATTACAGAGGTCAATCCTCTATCTCCTCACTATGTCTGTGGTCAGTGTCAGTATAGTGAGTTTATCACCGATGGTTCTTATGGTTCAGGATTTGATATGCCCAATAAGGACTGTCCAAACTGTGGTCACAAACTCAGTAAAAATGGACAGGATATTCCTTTCGAGACCTTCCTTGGTTTTGATGGGGACAAGGTTCCCGATATTGACTTGAACTTCTCGGGAGAAGACCAGCCTAGCGCCCACTTGGATGTGCGTGATATCTTTGGTGAGGAATATGCCTTCCGTGCAGGAACGGTTGGTACGGTGGCTGCCAAGACTGCCTATGGATTTGTAAAGGGCTACGAGAGAGATTATGGCAAGTTTTATCGTGATGCAGAGGTGGAACGTCTAGCCCAGGGAGCTGCTGGTGTCAAACGAACGACAGGACAACACCCGGGGGGGATCGTTGTTATTCCTAACTACATGGATGTTTACGACTTTACGCCTGTCCAGTATCCAGCAGATGACGTGACGGCTGAATGGCAGACCACTCACTTTAACTTCCACGATATCGATGAGAACGTCCTCAAACTCGATGTACTGGGACATGATGATCCGACCATGATTCGGAAACTTCAGGACTTGTCTGGTATTGACCCCAATGAAATTCCTATGGATGACGAAGGCGTGATGGCCCTCTTTTCTGGGACTGATGTGCTAGGTGTGACTCCTGAACAAATCGGAACGCCTACGGGGATGTTGGGGATTCCAGAGTTTGGAACAAATTTCGTACGTGGAATGGTAGACGAGACTCATCCGACGACTTTTGCAGAGTTGCTTCAGCTCTCAGGTCTATCCCATGGTACGGATGTCTGGTTGGGAAATGCTCAGGATTTAATCAAGCAAGGAATAGCAGACCTATCAACCGTTATCGGTTGTCGGGACGACATCATGGTCTACCTCATGCATGCTGGTCTCGAACCTAAGATGGCCTTTACCATTATGGAACGGGTACGTAAGGGTTTGTGGCTCAAGATTTCCGAAGAGGAACGCAATGGCTACATCGAAGCCATGAAGGCTAATAAGGTGCCAGAGTGGTATATCGAATCCTGTGGGAAGATTAAGTACATGTTCCCTAAGGCCCATGCGGCAGCCTACGTTATGATGGCCTTGCGTGTAGCTTACTTCAAGGTTCACCATCCCATTTATTACTACTGTGCTTACTTCTCCATCCGTGCTAAGGCTTTTGATATCAAGACCATGGGTGCGGGCTTGGATGCCATCAAACGCAGAATGGAAGAAATCTCTGAAAAACGGAAGAACAATGAGGCCTCTAATGTGGAAATCGATCTCTATACAACTCTTGAGATTGTCAATGAGATGTGGGAGCGTGGCTTCAGGTTTGGGAAGTTAGACCTCTACCGTAGTGATGCGACTGAATTCATCATTGACGGAGATACCCTCATTCCGCCATTTGTAGCAATGGATGGTCTGGGAGAGAACGTTGCCAAGCAGTTGGTACGAGCGCGTGAAGAGGGAGAATTTCTTTCTAAAACAGAATTACGCAAGCGTGGCGGACTTTCCTCAACCTTGGTTGAAAAGATGGATGAAATGGGCATTCTCGGCAATATGCCAGAGGATAACCAGTTGAGTTTGTTTGATGAGTTGTTTTAAAAAAAGGCTCTTTGTCAACTGTAGTGGGTTGAAGAAAAGCTAAGCTCGAGAAAGGACACATTTCGTCCTTTCTTTTTTGATATTTAGGGCGATAAAAATCCGTTTTTTGAAGTTTTCAAAGTTCCGAAATCCAAAGGCATTGCGCTTGATAAGTTTGATGAGATTATTGGTGGCTTCCAGTTTGGCGTTGGAATAGAGTAGTTGAAGGGCGTTGGCAATCTTCTCTTTATCCTTGAGGAAGGTTTTAAAGGCAGTCTGAAAAAGAGGATGAACCAGCTTAAGATTGTCCTCAATAAGTCCGAAAAATTTGTCTACCTCCTTGTTCTGAAAGTGAAAAAGCAAGAGTTGATAGAGATGGTAGTGGTGTTTCAAGTCCTCTGAATAGCTCAAAAGCTTGTCTAAAATCTCTTTATTCGTCAAGTGCATGCGAAAAGTAGGGCGATAAAAACGTTTATCGCTGAGTTTACGACTATCCTGTTGAATGAGCTTCCAATAACGCTTGATAGCCTTGTATTCATGGGATTTTCGATGAAACTGATTCATGATTTGGACACGCACACGACTCATAGCACGGCTCAGATGTTGTACAATGTGAAAGCGATCTAGAACGATTTTAGCACACGGAAAAAGCTGTTTAGCCAAGTCATAGTAAGGGCTAAACATATCCATAGTAATGATTTTGACGCGACATCGGACGACTCTATCATATTTAAGAAAGTGATCTCGAATGACGGCTTGTGTTCTACCCTCAAGAACAGTGATGATATTGAGCTTGTCAAAATCTTGCGCAATAAAGCTCATCTTTCCCTTTGTAAAGGCGTACTCGTCCCAGGACATAATCTCAGGAAGACGCGAAAAATCATGCTCAAAGTGAAAATCATTGAGCTTGCGAATAATAGTTGAAGTTGAGATGGAAAGCTGATGGGCAATATCGGTCATAGAATTCTTTTCAATCAACTTTTGCGCAATCTTTTGGTTGATGATACGAGGAATTTGATGATTCTTCTTGACGAGAGAAGTCTCAGCGACCATCATTTTCAAGCAATGATAGCATCTAAAACGGCGCTTTTTAAGGAGAATTCTAGTAGGCATACCAGTCGTTTCAAGGTAAGGAACCTTAGACGATTTTTGAAAGTCATATTTCTTCATTTGATGTCCACAATCAGGACAAGATGGGGCATTGTAATCCAGTTTAGCGATGATTTCCTTGAGTGTATCCTTATTGATGATGTCTAGAATCTGGATATTAGAGTCTTTAATATCGAGTAGTTTTGTGATAAAATGTAATTGTTCCATATGAATCTTTCTAATGAGTTGTTTAGTCGCTTTTCATTATAGGTCATATGGGACTTTTTTTCTACAAAAAAATAGGCTCCATAAGATCCATAGGGGATTTACCCACTACAAATATTATAGAGCCTAAAAAAATTGTTTAATAATCTATCCAAAGAGGCTAATGTATATCCAATAGATTTACATTGGCTTTCTTTTTTGTTAAAATAGTCTATAGAAAGAGGGTGAGAGTATGTCAAAGACGAGTATGAGCATCCGTCTGGATAGTGAGGTTAAGGAGCAGGCCCAACAGGTGTTTAGTAATCTGGGAATGGATATGACAACAGCTATTAATATTTTCCTTCGTCAGGCTATTCAATATCAGGGATTACCTTTTGATGTTAGACTAGACGAGAATCGGAAGTTGCTTGAGGTATTAACGGATTTAGACCAAAATCGTAATATGAGCCAATCCTTTGAATCAGTCTCTGACTTGATGGAGGATTTGCGTGCTTAAGATTCGTTATCATAAACAGTTTAAAAAAGATTTTAAGTTGGCTATGAAGCGTGGTTTGAAGGCAGAATTATTAGAAGAAGTTTTAAATTTTCTTGTTCAAGAAAAAGAACTTCCTGCTAGATATCGTGATCATCAATTGACGGCATCCAAGCATTTTCAAGGAGTTCGTGAGTGCCATATCCAGCCAGATTGGCTTTTGGTTTATAAAGTAGACAAGGAAGAATTGATTATAAACTTGCTTAGGACAGGAAGTCATAGTGATTTATTTTAATAAATTTTAAGGGGGTTCTCATGAAACTAAGAATTTTTGCGGAAGATAAGCCGGCTGAGAAGGTATTTGAATATCAATTAGAACTTGCTGATCAAACAATTCTTCTATCAACAGCACTCTTGTCTGGTGCCATTGCTTTAGCAGGATTATTTTCTGCTTTGAAAGAAAAATAAACAAAAAGAAAAGGAAGAATAGAATGGTTTTACCAAATTTTAAAGAAAATCTAGAAAAATATGCGAAATTGTTGGTTGCGAATGGAATCAATGTGCAACCTGGTCACACTTTGGCTCTCTCTATCGATGTGGAGCAACGTGAGTTGGCTCACTTAATTGTCAAAGAAGCTTATGACTTGGGTGCGCATGAGGTTATCGTTCAGTGGACAGATGATGTCATTAACCGTGAGAAATTCCTCCATGCGCCGATGGAGCGTTTGGACAATGTGCCAGAATACAAGATTGCTGAGATGAACTATCTTTTAGAGAACAAAGCTAGCCGTCTTGGGGTTCGTTCATCTGATCCAGGTGCCTTGAACGGAGTGGATGCTGACAAGCTATCAGCTTCTGCCAAAGCTATGGGACTTGCCATGAAGCCAATGCGTA
Organism: uncultured Streptococcus sp.; assembly: GCA_963523725.1. Taxonomy (GTDB): domain Bacteria; phylum Bacillota; class Bacilli; order Lactobacillales; family Streptococcaceae; genus Streptococcus. The sequence goes on along the minus strand of CAURES010000007.1, from coordinate 23,746 downwards.
TCGCAACTCAATCCAACAAGGTTAGCTGGACTGTAGCAGCCGCTGCTGGACTTGAGTGGGCTAAGAAAGTCTTTCCAAATGCTGCGAGCGATGAAGAAGCAGTCGATCTCCTTTGGAACCAAATTTTCAAAACTTGCCGTGTCTACGAAGCAGATCCTGTTAAGGCTTGGGAAGAGCATGCAGCTATCCTCAAGAGCAAGGCCGATATGCTTAATAAAGAGCAATTTTCAGCCCTTCACTACACAGCGCCAGGGACCGATTTGACCCTTGGTTTGCCGAAGAACCACGTTTGGGAATCAGCTGGTGCTATCAATGCGCAAGGAGAAGGATTCTTGCCAAATATGCCGACTGAGGAAATCTTCACAGCGCCTGACTTCCGTCGTGCAGATGGTTATGTAACCTCTACAAAACCACTTAGCTATAACGGAAATATCATCGAAGGCATTAAGGTGACCTTTAAGGATGGACAAATCGTAGATATCACTGCTGAGAAGGGTGATCAGGTTATGAAAGATCTTGTCTTTGAAAATGCGGGTGCGCGTGCCTTGGGTGAATGTGCCTTGGTACCAGATCCAAGCCCAATTTCTCAGTCAGGCATTACCTTCTTTAACACCCTTTTCGATGAGAATGCTTCAAACCACTTGGCTATCGGTGCAGCCTATGCGACTAGCGTCGTTGGTGGTGCAGAGATGAGTGAAGAAGAGCTTGAAGCTGCGGGACTTAACCGTTCAGATGTTCACGTAGACTTTATGATTGGTTCTAACCAAATGGATATCGATGGTATCCGTGAGGATGGGACACGTGTACCACTCTTTCGTAACGGAGATTGGGCAAATTAAGGAGATAATATGTTAGGAAGTATGTTCGTCGGTCTCCTAGTGGGATTTTTAGCAGGTACTCTAACCAATCGTGGAGAGCGAATGGGATGTTTTGGGAAAATGTTTCTCGGCTGGATTGGTGCCTTTATAGGCCACTTGCTTTTTGGGACTTGGGGACCGATAATAGCAGGAACTGCCATTATTCCGGCAGTACTAGGTTCCATGATTGTCTTAGCGATTTTCTGGAGACGAGGAAGTTAATTTCTTAAATCTGAAACGAAAAGGAGGTTGGTCATTGTACCAGCCTCCTTTTGATATGATATAATAGTTCTATGAGATTAGATAAATTTTTAGTTGCCTGCGCTGTGGGAAGTCGGACTGAGGTCAAAAACTTGCTCAAGGATGGGCGCGTGACGGTAAATGGTAAAAAAGAAAAATCAGCTAAATTGCAGATTGATGAAGAAATAGATGAGATTCGCTTTGATGGGCAAGTGTTGGAGTATGAAGAGTTTGTCTACTACATGATGAACAAGCCCCAAGGAGTTATCTCAGCGACTGAGGATCCTAAGCACAGAACCGTTCTGGACTTGCTGGATGATATTGCTCGGAGCAAGGAAGTTTTCCCAGTAGGACGCTTGGATATTGACACGCATGGTCTTTTGCTCTTGACCAATGACGGCAAGCTTGCCCATGCTCTTCTTTCACCCAAGCATCATGTGGACAAGACCTATTTGGCTCAGGTCAAGGGAATTATGGCCCAAGAAGATGTGGAGATATTTGCCAAGGGCATTCCGCTCAAAGACTTTACCTGTCAACCCGCTAGACTGGAGATTCTTTCCACAGATACAGAAAAGAATCAGAGCCAAATCCGTGTGACCATTGCAGAAGGGAAGTTTCATCAGATCAAGCGTATGGTGGCCTACTGCGGCAAGGAAGTAGTAGACTTGCAACGTTTGACTATGGGAACTCTGATTTTAGATGAAAGCTTGCAACGAGGAGAATGGCGTCGCTTGACCAAGAAAGAATTAGAGATTCTCCTTGCAAGTATTGCTTAATTGGATTTATATTCGAAAAGGTGAGGGAGAATGTCCTTGCCTTTTATGTTTTTCAGTTGCTTCCTTTGTAAAAAGAGTTATAATAGACTGTAGAATAAAAGGAGGAATCTATGAACGCGATTCAAGAATCATTTACTGATAAACTATTTGCCAATTATGAAGCAAATGTAAAATACCAAGCGATTGAAAATGCTGCCAGCCACAACGGAATTTTTGCAGCTCTAGAACGTCGCCAAAGCCATGTAGACAATACCCCTGTTTTCTCATTGGATTTGACCAAGGACAAGGTTACTAACCAGAAAGCGTCTGGTCGTTGCTGGATGTTTGCGGCTCTCAACACCTTCCGCCACAAACTCATTTCTCAATACAAACTAGAAAATTTTGAGTTATCACAGGCCCACACATTTTTCTGGGATAAGTATGAAAAATCAAACTGGTTCTTAGAGCAAGTGATTGCGACTGCAGACCAAGACCTAACTAGCCGTAAGGTTAAATTCCTACTTCAAACACCTCAACAAGATGGTGGTCAATGGGATATGGTCGTTGCCCTTTTTGAGAAATACGGTGTCGTACCTAAGTCAGTTTACCCTGAGTCTGTTTCATCTAGCAGCAGCCGTGAGCTAAATGCAATCCTTAATAAATTGCTTCGTCAAGATGCTCAAATTTTGCGTGACTTGCTTGCTTCTGGTGCGGATCAAGCGACTGTTCAAGCTAAGAAAGAAGACCTCTTGCAAGAAATTTTTAACTTCCTTGCTATGTCATTGGGTCTTCCACCACGTACATTTGACTTTGCTTATCGCGATAAGGATAACAACTACCAAAGTGAAAAGGGCATCACACCACAAGAATTTTACAAGAAATATGTCAATCTTCCTCTAGAAGATTATGTTTCTGTTATCAATGCTCCAACTGCTGATAAGCCTTACGGCCAATCTTACACAGTTGAGATGTTAGGAAATGTGGTTGGTAGCCGTGCGGTTCGCTACATCAACGTTCCGATGGAGCGCTTGAAAGAATTGGCGATTGCCCAAATGCAAGCAGGTGAGACTGTTTGGTTTGGTTCAGATGTCGGTCAGCTCAGCAACCGTAAAGCTGGAATCCTTGCGACAGATGTTTATGACTTTGAATCAAGCATGGATATTAAACTCACTCAAGATAAGGCTGGACGTTTGGACTATAGTGAAAGCTTAATGACCCACGCTATGGTCTTGACAGGTGTTGATTTGGACGAAAATGGCAAGTCAACCAAGTGGAAGGTTGAAAACTCATGGGGAGACAAGGTCGGTACAGATGGTTACTTTGTTGCCTCAGACGCTTGGATGGACGAATACACTTACCAAATCGTTGTCCGTAAGGAATTGCTGACAGCAGAAGAACAAGCTGCCTATGAAGCAGAACCAATCGTACTTGCACCATGGGATCCAATGGGTGCCTTGGCCGAATAAAAGTATAGAAAAAAGGAATCAGATTTTAGAACCTGATTCCTTTTAAGTTGCTTGATTACATGATGTGAAGAACATGTGCCACAATACCCACTGCGAAGAGTGCAAGGATAATAGTGATTGGAGATACTTTTTTCTTAAGCAAGTACATGCAAAGGAAAGTAAGGAGTAGTCCTGATAGTCCAGGAATCAACATATCCAAGTTTTGTTGGAAAGTAGTAACTTTTTCAGATGTTTGAGATAATCCTTGTCCTACTTGTGCGAATGCTTCTTGGATACCTTTAGATCCTTCTGGCAATTTATCCCAATGGATATAAGCTTTTTCATCTAGTTGAACTTTGGCAACATCGAAAGCAAATTTAATATTTACCCAACGTTGAACAAGGACAGCAAGAATGAACATACCAAGGATAGAAGCACCTTTAGTGATGTCTTGGAGGATACCGCCAGACATATCTTTAGTGATTTCTGATCCAGCCTTGTATCCAATCTCTTGTGTATACCACAAGAATGACATACGAATCAAGTTCCAAAGAACGAAGAAGAGGATTGGACCTAAGATATTACCAGTAAGGGCAAGTGAAGCACCGAGTGATCCAAGGATTGGGCGTACTGTAAACCAGAATACTGGGTCACCGATACCAGCAAGAGGTCCCATCATACCGATTTTAACCCCTTGGATAGCAGCATCATCAATTTCAACACCGTTAGCACGTTCTTCTTCAAGTGCAAGAGTAACCCCCATGATTGGAGCGGCTACGTATGGGTGAGTGTTGAAGAACTCAAGATGGCGTTCAAGAGCAGCGATTTGATCTTCTTTTTTAGTGTAGAGTTTTTTAAGAGCTGGAATTAATGAGTAAGCCCAACCCAAGTTTTGCATACGTTCATAGTTCCAAGAACCTTGTAAGAAAGTTGAACGCCACCAAACTTTTTTACGATCTGATTTAGTTAATTGAAGTTTTTCAGTCATGATGTTTTCAGTCCTTTCTTATCTTAGTAGTCTTCTAGGATATCGCCGATTGGGTCGTTAGAAGTTGCGGCTCCTCCGCCACCATTTCCACCAGTTTTAGAAAGGTGAAGGTAGATAAGAGCGATAGCAACACCGATAGCACCAAATCCGATTAGAGTAATATCTGACACGGCAGCAAGCACGAAACCGATAGCGAAGAATGGCCATACTTCACGAGTTGCCATCATGTTGATAACCATAGCGTAACCAACGGCAACGACCATACCACCACCGATAGCCATACCATCTTTGAGCCAATCAGGCATAGCATTTAGAATGCTTTGTACTGTTTCAGTTGGTACCATTAGAAGGAGTGCTGCAGGGACTGCAATACGAAGACCTTGAAGAAGAAGTGCGACAAAGTGAGCACGTTCAACTGCTTTGAAGTCACCTTTTTTAGCAGAAGCATCAGCAGTGTGAACCAATCCGACAGAGAGTGTACGGACAATCATAGTCAAGAATAGACCAGCAACTGCAAGAGGGATAGCAACCGCTTGGGCAACACCGATACCTGTCTTAGTAAAGTCGCCACCAAGAACCATGATAATGGCAGCAGCAACAGAAGCAAGAGCAGCGTCAGGAGCTACGGCAGCTCCGATGTTAGCCCAACCAAGGGCGATCATTTGAAGAGAACCACCAAGGATAATCCCTGCTTCAAGGTTACCAGTAACAAGACCGATAAGGGTACAAGCTACGATTGGTTGATGGAATTGGAACTGGTCGAGGATACCTTCAAGACCTGCTAGGAAGGCTACAACGACTACTAAAACCATAGAAATAATAGACATCTTTAAAATCCTTTCATAAAATCGATTATTGCACGTTTGCTTTGTTGATCAAGTCAAACAAATCTTTTTTCGTGTCGTTTGGTACTTTACGTACATCAAATTCAACACCAAGGTCACGCATTTTTTCAAATGTAGCAACGTCTTCTTTATCCATAGACAAAACGTTGTTAACCATTGTTTTACCAGTTGAGTGAGCCATTGATCCAACATTAAGAGTTTTGATTGGCACGCCACCTTCGATAGCACGAAGGGCATCTTGAGGTGTTTCAAACAAGATAAGGGCATGTGTTTCTCCGAAGCGAGGATCTTTTGCAACGTCGATTAGTTTTTGGATAGGAACAACGTTTGCTTTCACTTTACCTGGAGCTGCTTGTTTAATCAATTCTTTACGTAATTCGTCTTTAGCTACGTTATCTGAAGCAACGATGATACGGTCTGCTTTTGAATCTGGAGTCCAAGCAGTTGCAACCTGACCGTGAAGTAAACGAGTGTCTAGACGGGCAAGGTTGATTTTGAGTTTACCGTCTCCGATGACAGTTCCTTCTGGAATAGCAGCTTGGGCAACTGGAGCAGCTGCAGCGCTTGCAACTTCCTCAACTGGGTTTAGCTCTTCTGGAAGAGCTTTGATGCCATCTTTGGCTTCTTTAATAATATTAGCAGCGACTTTTTCTACACCTGCAGCAGCGTCCATGAGGCGCTCTGTATAGGCTTGAATCAACATCGGTAAGTTAAGTCCTGTGATGATGGCAAACTTACGCTCAGGATTTTCTCCCATCACGCGGCTAGCTTGGTTAAATGGAGATCCACTCCAAAGGTCAGCCAAAACTAGAACCTCATCTTCTGCGTCAAATGCAGCAACAGCGTTATTAAACTTAGCGTATAAATCATCAGGACCTTCATTTGGCATAAAGGTTACAACTTGAACCTTTTCTTGTTCACCAAAGATCATAGATCCTGACTGATGAATACCCGCAGCAAATTCGCCGTGGCTCGCAATAATGATTCCGATACTCATTATTGTCATTCCTCCTTTTTTGTTTTAGTTTTCGTTTAAGAAAACTTTAAGACTTTTTAAGTATAAACCGTTTTCATCTAAAAATCAACTATTTATCATAAAATAATTAAAAAGATTACATCTGAAAATATTGATATATTGAGTTTTAGAGAAGTTTTTTTGAATCCTTATTTAAAAATTTAATATAAAAAAGTTGGAAGAAGTTTCCAACTTTTAAAATAGGTTTCTATTAGATTAGTGGGTGAAGTCGAGTACCATACGTCCTTGGATTTGACCTTTTTCCATTTCGTCGAAAATGGCTACGGCATCTTCTATTGGACGTTTTTGAACAACTGGAACTACTAAACCTTCTGCACCGAATTGGAAGGCTTCTTCTAAGTCTTTACGAGTTCCTACAAGAGAACCGATGACTTGGATTCCATCTAAAACTGTTTTCACGATGCTGAGTTCCATCATTTCAGAAGGAAGGCCGACAGCGACAACGCGACCACCAGCACGAACTGAGTCAACAGCCTGATTGAAGGCAACTTTAGATACAGCAGTTACGACAGCTGAATGAGCTCCTCCATCAGTTTTTTTCTTGATGAGTCCAGGTACATCTTCAACTTCGAGGCCGTTAATAACAATATCCGCACCAACTTCTTTTGCAAGGGCAAGTTTGTCATTGTTGATATCAACTGCGATGACATGAGCATTGAATACTTTTTTAGCATATTGAACAGCGAGATTACCAAGTCCACCAGCACCGTAAAGAACAACCCATTGGCCTGGTTCAACTTTTGCCTCTTTAATAGCTTTATAGGTTGTTACACCAGCACATGTGATAGAAGAAGCTTGGGCTGGATCAAGTCCGTCAGGAACTTTAACAGCATAGTCTGCAGTTACGATACATTGTTCAGCCATACCACCATCTACTGAGTAGCCAGCATTTTTTACTGTACGGCAAAGGGTTTCGCGACCAGTTGTACAGTATTCGCAAGTGCCACATCCTTCAAAGAACCAAGCAACGCTGACGCGGTCGCCGACTTTAAGGCTTTTAACATCTGGGGCAATTTCTTTAACGATACCAACACCTTCGTGACCTAGGACACGTCCTGGTACCTGACCGAAGTCGCCATGGGCAACGTGGAGGTCAGTGTGGCAAACACCACAGTATTCAATTTCTACAAGTGCTTCTCCAGTTTCAAGTGGACGGAGTACTTTTTCTTCAATAGCAACACCAGTGCTTTCTGGATTTACAACAACAGCTTTCATAGCTATCCTCCTTGATATTAACTGAGAGCAGGAGAAACAGGACTGGATTGATTTTATGTCAACAGAGTCGAGTGTGACGAGCTCTCTTGTATTTATATGTGAAGTATATCACAAAAGAAAGCCTTTTCCAAGGTTTTGGAGGCAAAAAGTAGAACAATCGATTAACTGGTTGATGAGACTGTGAAAAGAGCACAAAGACCAGCTTGCAAGCTGGTCATACTCTTCGAAAATCAAATTCAAACCACGTCAGCTTCGCCTTGCCGTATATATGTTACTAACTTCGTCAGTTCTATCCACAACCTCAAAACCGTGTTTTGAGCAGCCTACGGCTAGCTTCCTAGTTTGCTCTTTGATTTTCATTGAGTATCAGTATAGATTATAAGAATAAGTCTTGCAGGGTTTTGGCAACTCCGTCTTGGTCATTGGTCAGGGCAATTTGCTCATCCGCATAAGGGAGTAGCTCTGGGTTGGCATTTTTCATTGCATAACCTTTCCCAGCAAAAGCGAGCATTTCGGTATCGTTGTGTTCATCTCCAAAGGCAATCAAATCATTTTTGTCACGGTTCATTACCTTGAGCAAGTAGTCCAAAGCAAAGGCCTTGTTGACACCTTTTGGTGTACACTCAAGGATATTGAGCGGACCTCCCCAGGTATTAATAGAAAGTTGATGCTGGTAGAAGGCGTTCATTTCTTTTGCTAGTGCATACTTGTCACTGGCTCTGGTCTGCAGGAGGATACAGTTAGGGTCCTTGGTTACCAACTCAGGCTGGAATTGATCTTCAGGCTGGAAAGCTTCTACACCAAATAGTTTGGGATTGGCAATTTCTTCATTAGGATTTGTAATGTAGAATTTTTTACGGTATTCTCCAGCGATAAAATCGGCTTGAATGTCCTCTGAACGTCGAACCATATCTAAAAGATATTTTTTGTCTACAGTCAAACACTTTTCAAAATCCCAAACTTGGTCTGGTAAATGAGTAAGGGAGCCGTTGAAATTAATCATAGGAGTGTTTAAATCTAGTTCACGGTAAAAATCTTTTGACATTCGGTAAGGGCGCCCTGTCGTAATAATAACTTGATGGCCTTTTTCAGCAACTTTTTTAATAATTTCTTTGGTAAAGTCAGAAATCTGACTATCCGAGTTGAGCAGGGTTCCATCCAGGTCAACTGCAATAATTTTTTTCGTCATAGGGACCTTTCTAGTGTCTTTTCAGATAAGATGTCTACTATTATAACAGAAAGCAGGCAGAAAAGCAGATTCGAAACAAAAAAAGAAATTTCATCAAATTCTTAAATAAATCAAACAAAGATATTGAAAAAGTGAATGATAAATGATATAATTCTATTATTGTTCGTAAAAATTAAAAGGAGATTGATAATGGACAAATTATTTAAACTAAAAGAGAACGGTACAGACGTTCGTACAGAGGTTCTCGCTGGTTTAACAACTTTCTTTGCAATGAGCTATATTCTCTTTGTAAACCCACAAATTCTTTCGCAAACAGGAATGCCTGCTCAGGGTGTATTCCTCGCAACGATTATCGGTGCAGTTGCTGGTACCCTGATGATGGCCTTCTACGCCAACTTGCCATATGCTCAAGCGCCAGGTATGGGACTCAATGCCTTCTTTACCTTTACAGTTGTATTTGGACTCGGTTATTCTTGGCAAGAAGCCCTAGCTATGGTCTTCATCTGTGGAATTATCTCATTGATTATTACCTTGACAAATGTTCGTAAAATGATCATTGAATCGATTCCGAATGCTCTTCGTTCAGCTATTTCAGCTGGTATCGGTGTCTTTCTTGCCTACGTGGGAATTAAGAATGCTGGGCTTTTGAAATTCTCTATCGATCCAGGAAATTATACGGTTGCAGGAGAAGGGGCTGATAAAGCTCAAGCAGCGATTACAGCAAATGCTTCAGCAGTTCCAGGCTTGGTCAGCTTTAATAATCCGGCTGTTTTGGTGGCTCTTGCAGGACTTGCCATTACTATCTTCTTTGTCATTAAAGGGATTAAAGGAGGAATTATCCTCTCTATCTTGACAACAACTGTTCTTGCTATCGCAGTTGGTTTGGTAGATTTGTCTAGTATCGATTTTGCTAATAACCATGTTGGTGCAGCTTTTGAAGACTTGAAGACAGTCTTTGGTGCAGCTCTTGGTTCAGAAGGTTTGGGAGCTTTGATTTCAGATACAGCTCGCTTGCCTGAAACTTTGATGGCCATTCTTGCATTCTCATTGACAGATATTTTTGACACGATTGGTACCTTGATTGGTACAGGTGAAAAAGTTGGTATCGTAGCGACAAATGGTGAAAATCACCAATCAGCTAAGTTGGACAAGGCTCTTTACTCTGACTTGATTGGTACTTCAATTGGTGCCATCGCAGGTACTTCAAACGTAACGACTTATGTTGAGTCTGCTGCTGGTATCGGTGCAGGTGGACGTACTGGTTTGACAGCCTTGGTTGTAGCTATCTGTTTTGCGATCTCAAGCTTCTTTAGTCCACTTCTAGCGATTGTACCAACAGCCGCTACAGCTCCAATCTTGATTATCGTTGGGATTATGATGTTGGCTAGCTTGAAAAATATCCATTGGGATGATATGTCTGAAGCGGTTCCTGCTTTCTTCACATCTATCTTTATGGGATTCAGCTACTCTATCACTCAAGGGATTGCAGTTGGTTTCTTGACTTACACTTTGACTAAGCTTGTCAAAGGTCAAGCTAAAGATGTTCATGTCATGATTTGGATTTTGGATGCCTTGTTTATCCTTAACTACATCAGTATGGCCTTATAATAGGATAACCCAGGGGGATTTTCCCCCTTTTTTAATACAAAGGAGATGGGTGATGAAAGAGAAAAATATGTGGAAAGAATTATTGAATCGTGCAGGCTGGCTGTTAATCTTTTTGCTGGCGACAATTTTATATCAGATTCCTATAGAGGTTACTGCTATTTTAACTTTAAATGCAGTACCACTGTTGCAGTCAGGACTGATAGTTGCTGGTATTTCAATTGTAGTTTTAGCGCTATTTATTATTGGAGCTCGTAAAACGCAATTAGCAAGTTTTAATTTTTCTTTTTTTAGAGCTAAGGACCTAGCACGATTGGGATTAAGTTATTTAGTCATTATCTGTTCAAATATACTTGGTTCTATCTTGTTACAACTGTCAAATGAGACGACAACAGCTAACCAGTCTCAGATTAACGATATGGTTCAGAATAGTTCTCTGATTTCTAGCTTCTTCTTGCTAGTCTTGCTTGCTCCGATTTGTGAGGAAATCTTGTGTCGTGGGATTGTTCCTAAAAAGATTTTCCGAGGAAAAGAGAACTTGGGATTTGTAGTCGGTACGGTTGTGTTTGCTTTATTGCATCAACCAAGTAATTTACCTTCTTTATTGATTTATGGAGGTATGTCGATCGTTCTGTCTTGGACGGCTTACAAGACCCAACGTTTGGAAATGTCTATCTTACTTCACATGATTGTGAATGGGGTTGTTTTCTGTTTGCTGGCTCTCGTGGTGATTTTGAGTCGGACATTAGGGATTTCTGTTTAAGATTTTTGACAATTGCTTACTTGTTTCTACTGGGAAAAAGATGAATGCAATCGTGTCCATCTTTTTCTTTTTATGGTAAAATAGAGAAATAATATGGTGAAAAGCCTTGAGGGAGTGACCGATATGTCAAGTAAAGTCAATCATGCAAAGACAGCTATTTGCGGAATTATCAATGTAACCCCAGATTCCTTTTCGGATGGTGGTCAATTTTTTGCTCTTGAGCAGGCACTCCAGCAGGCTCGTAAATTGATAGCAGAAGGGGCTAGTATGCTAGATATCGGCGGAGAATCGACTCGGCCGGGAAGTAGCTATGTTGAGATAGAAGAGGAAATCCAGCGTGTTGTTCCAGTGATTAAAGCGATTCGCAAGGAAAGTGATGTCCTCATCTCTATTGATACTTGGAAGAGTCAGGTAGCAGAAGCTGCTTTGGCTGCTGGTGCCAATCTAGTTAATGATATCACTGGTCTTATGGGTGATGAAAAAATGGCCCATGTGGTTGCAAATGCTGGAGCGAAAGTAGTCATTATGTTTAATCCAGTCATGGCACGACCTCAGCACCCTAGCTCGCTCATCTTCCCTCATTTTGGTTTTGGACAAGCTTTTACAGAGGAAGAGTTAGCTGACTTTGAAACATTGCCAATCGAAGAATTGATGGAGGCTTTCTTTGAACGAGCACTAGCGAGAGCAGAGGAAGCTGGGATTGCACAAGAAAATATCTTGTTGGATCTAGGAATTGGCTTTGGTTTGACTAAGAAAGAAAATTTGCTTCTTTTACGAGACCTGGATAAACTCCATCAGAAAGGCTATCCAATCTTTCTTGGAGTTTCGCGCAAGCGGTTTGTCATCAATATCCTAGAAGAGAATGGTTTTGAAGTCAATCCTGAGACAGAACTTGGTTTCCGCAATCGAGATACGGCTTCTGCTCATGTAACCAGTATCGCTGCGAGACAGGGTGTAGAAGTGGTGCGCGTGCATGACGTAGCTAGTCACAGGATGGCAGTTGAAATTGCCTCCGCTATTCGTCTGGCTGATGAAGCGGAAAATTTAGATTTAAAACAATATAAATAAGATGAAAGAAATTGAAAACAATCAGTGGATTGCTAACTACCGGACGGATCAACCGCATTTTGGCTTGGAACGCATGGTGGAACTATTAGCTTTGCGTGGCAATCCCCATCTCAAACTCAAGGTCATCCATATCGGAGGGACCAATGGCAAGGGGTCTACCATTACTTTTTTGAAGAATATGCTAGAAAAACTAGGGCTGAGAGTTGGAGTTTTCAGCTCGCCCTATCTCATTCATTACACAGACCAGATTAGCATCAATGGGGAATCCATTCCAGTGGCTAGGCTAGAAGTCCTCATGGCAGACTATCAGTCTTTGCTGGAAGGAGAAGTGGCCGCTAATTTACAGGGCACAACCGAATTTGAGATTATCACAGCCATAGCCTATGACTACTTTGCTTCAGAGCAAGTAGATGTGGCTATCATGGAAGTCGGCATGGGTGGACTTTTAGATAGTACCAATGTCTGTCAGCCCATTTTGACAGGAATTACGACTATTGGATTGGACCATGTAGCCCTACTTGGTGACACCTTGGAAGCTATAGCAGAGCAGAAAGCTGGTATTATCAAACAAGGTATTCCCTTGGTGACAGGTCGTATTGCTCCAGAAGCTTCGGCTGTGATTGACCGCATTGCGGAAGGGAAAGATGCGCCGAGACTTGCCTACGGGACAGATTATCAGGTCAGCCATCAAAAGAGTGTGGTTACAGGCGAAGTCTTTGACTATACAAGTGTTGTCAGACAAGGTCGCTTCCAGACTGGCCTGCTTGGTTTGCACCAGATAGAGAATGCTGGGATGGCTATAGCTTTACTTGATACTTTTTGTCAAGAAGATGGTCGAGAGCTACCAGCTAATACCTTGCTTGCTCAAGCCTTGGAAGAAACAAGTTGGCCGGGGCGTTTGGAGGTTGTGTCTCGAGACCCCTTGATGATTTTGGATGGAGCCCACAATCCCCATGCTATCAAGGCTTTATTGGCAACCTTGCAAGAACGCTTTGCGGATTATCATAAGGAAATCCTCTTTACTTGCATCAAAACCAAAGCCTTAGAGGATATGTTGGACTTGCTGGGGGCCATGCCAGATACCGAGCTTACCCTGACACATTTTGACGATAGTCGGGCGACTGATGAAAGCGTGCTGAAAGAGGCAGCTAAGTCTAGAAATCTCAGCTACCAAGGTTGGCAGGATTTTCTAGAGCAGAAATTGACAGATAAAAAAGAAGAGAGAAAAACAGTTAGGATTGTCACAGGTTCCTTGTATTTCTTGAGCCAAGTGAGAGCCTATCTGATGGAGAGGAAGAACGAGAATGGATACACAAAAGATTGAAGCAGCTGTAAAAATGATTATCGAGGCTGTCGGAGAGGACGCTAACCGTGAGGGCTTGCAGGAAACGCCTGCTCGTGTCGCTCGTATGTACCAAGAGATTTTTTCAGGTCTTGGTCAAACAGCGGAGGAACATTTGTCAAAATCCTTTGAGATTATCGACGATAATATGGTGGTAGAAAAGGATATTTTTTTCCATACTATGTGTGAACACCACTTTCTACCATTTTATGGGAGAGCGCATATTGCCTATATTCCAGATGGCCGTGTGGCAGGTTTGTCTAAACTTGCCCGTACGGTTGAAGTTTATTCGAAAAAACCACAAATTCAAGAACGTTTGAATATCGAAGTGGCCGATGCCTTGATGGACTATCTAGGTGCTAAAGGAGCCTTTGTTGTCATTGAGGCGGAACATATGTGTATGAGCATGCGTGGTGTCAGAAAACCAGGCACTGCAACCTTGACGACAGTAGCTCGTGGTCTATTTGAAACAGATAAGGACCTCCGCGACCAGGCTTATCGTTTAATGGGACTATAATACTCTTCGAAAATCTCTTCAAACTACGTCAGCTTCCATCTGCAACCTCAAAACAGTGTTTTGAGCAGCCTGTGGCTAGCTTCCTACTTTGCTCTTTGATTTTCATTGAGTATAAAAAGAATCCGCTTGAAGCGGATTTTTCTAGAAAGGAATCATTATGGATCAACTGCAGATTAAAGATTTGGAAATTTTTGCCTATCATGGTCTTTTTCCTAGTGAGAAGGAATTGGGGCAAAAGTTTGTCGTTTCAGCAATCCTATCCTATGATATGACCAAGGCGGCGACAGACTTGGATTTAACGGCTTCTGTCCATTATGGAGAACTGTGTCAGCAGTGGACGACTTGGTTTCAGGAAACAACTGAGGACTTGATTGAAACGGTAGCCTACAAACTGGTAGAACGTACCTTTGAGGCTTATCCTCTTGTCCAAGAAATCAGGCTGGAACTGAAAAAACCTTGGGCACCGGTGCATTTGCCACTAGATACTTGCTCGGTAACCATTCATCGCCGCAAGCAACGGGCCTTTATCGCTCTGGGAAGCAACATGGGAGATAAGCAAGCGAACTTGGAGCGAGCCATTGACAAACTGCGAGCTCGTGGTATCCATATTCTCAAAGAGTCCAGTGTCTTGATGACGGAGCCTTGGGGTGGTGTGGAGCAAGATAGCTTTGCTAATCAAGTGGTTGAAGTAGAAACCTGGTTGCCCGCCCCAGTTCTATTAAAGACCTTGTTAGCCATTGAGTCAGAGATGGGACGGGTGAGAGAAGTACATTGGGGGCCTCGTTTGATTGATTTGGACTTGCTCTTTGTGGAGGATCAGATTCTTTACACAGACGACCTCATCTTGCCTCATCCTTACATAGCGGAACGCCTTTTTGTCCTTGAGTCCTTACAGGAAATTGCGCCTCATTTTATCCATCCTACCTTAAAGCAATCGATCCGTAACTTGTATAATGCTTTGAAAAAATAGAAAAACTCTAGTTTTCAGTCGCTTGTAACTGAAGGCTAGAGTTTTTAAAATAGGTCATTTTCTTCTGGGAGGAGGATAGTCTCTCTACCATCCATATCTAAAACCAGAACTCTCGGGGGATAAAGAGGGTCAAAGGGATGGTTAAAATCAAAATCAATGGCTGTAGGGAGGTGTTGACTTGAGAAGTGGAAGGTAATTTTTCCTTGGTTATTGAGCAATTGAAACTCGAGTTCCTCCTCCAATTCAAAGACATTTTTTAAGAAGTGGTCGATGATATACCAAAAAGAGTCAATAACATCATCAGGCAAGCTGGTAACAATGCCAAAACTAGCCGACCGCATGTGGGTATTGGTAAAAGCCATATCTTTGCCTCCTTTCTTTTCCCTTATCATACAGCAAATAGGATTAAAAATCAAGAAAAGGTGATTTTTTCTTCATAAACATAGCTTCCTATGAAATTTTTTTCAAACAATCTTCAAAAAATACTTGAAAGTGTTTACAAATAGTGATAGAATGGAATAAGTGGAATCATGAAAACGAAATTTTCATACCGTCTCTTTTTTTGGAGTCTCGTGAGGTATGATATAGAAAGGAAATGGAATGAATACAGACGATACAGTAACGATTTATGATGTCGCCCGTGAAGCAGGAGTTTCAATGGCGACAGTTAGCCGTGTAGTCAATGGCAATAAGAATGTAAAAGAGAACACTCGAAAAAAAGTGCTTGAGGTGATTGACCGTTTGGATTACCGTCCAAATGCTGTGGCGCGTGGTCTTGCAAGTAAAAAGACAACCACTGTCGGTGTGGTGATCCCAAATATTACCAATGGCTATTTCTCAACGCTTGCTAAAGGGATTGATGATATCGCTGAAATGTACAAGTACAATATCGTCCTTGCTAATAGTGATGAGGATGATGACAAGGAAGTTTCAGTTGTCAATACCCTGTTTTCTAAGCAAGTGGATGGTATCATCTTTATGGGGTACCACTTGACTGAAAAAATTCGTTCAGAGTTTTCTCGTTCTCGAACACCAGTTGTTCTTGCAGGAACTGTGGATGTAGAACATCAGCTTCCAAGTGTCAATATTGACTACAAACAAGCAACGATTGATGCAGTGACCTACCTTGCTAAAGAAAATGAGCGCATTGCTTTCGTTAGCGGTCCACTAGTGGATGATATCAATGGTAAGGTTCGTTTGGTTGGCTACAAGGAAGCCTTGAAAAAAGCAGGAATTTCTTATAGCGAAGGATTGGTATTTGAGTCTAAATACACTTATGAAGACGGTTATGCCTTGGCAGAACGCTTGATTTCATCAAATGCAACTGCAGCAGTTGTAACAGGTGATGAATTGGCAGCAGGTGTCTTGAACGGTCTTGCTGATAAGGGTGTGTCAGTACCAGAAGAGTTTGAAATCATTACTAGTGATGATTCACAAATCTCACGCTTTACCCGTCCAAACTTGACAACTATTGCCCAACCTCTTTATGACCTTGGCGCTATTAGTATGCGTATGTTGACTAAGATTATGCACAAGGAAGAGTTGGAAGAACGTGAAGTTCTCTTGCCTCATGGTTTGACAGAACGTCGTTCAACACGAAAACGGAAATAGAAAAAATCAGGGAATCGTGAAGATTTCCTGATTTGTTTTTAGAGAAGAGACTTACCCTTCCATATAGTCTTTCAAAGCTGGCCCTGTTAGTCCGGCATTGAGGGCGATGAGGAGTTTCAAGCGGGCTTTCTGGGCGTTGAGTTCTTTAACAAAGAAGACACCTGCTTTTTGCAACTGCACGCCCCCACCTTGATAAGCATAAACAGGTTCCGCAATACCGTTAAAGCATCGTGAAACCAGGGCGACTGGGATTCCTTTTTGTAGAAGGCTTTCTAATTTTTGAGCCGTTTCTTTGGGAACATTACCAGCCCCGAAGGCTTGGATAATCAAGCCGTCCAATTGTTCCAAATCTAGCATATCAATCAGTTCGTCTGTCATACCAGCATAAGCCGAGATGATAGGGACCAAGCCTTGTATGTGATCAAGGTCAAAGCGAACACGAGGTTCAGCTGTTTTGAAGTAGAGGATTTCCCGCTTCGTAATCAGACCAAGTGGTCCATGTGTTGGGGTCTGGAAGGTGCCGACGTTGGTTGTATGTGTCTTGGTAACATACTTGGCAGCATGGATTTCGTCGTTCATAACAACCAAAACCCCTTTGTCCGCAGCTCTGTCATCGCTAGCCACTCGTAAAGCACTCAGATAATTATAAACGCCATCACTGCCGAGTTCGTTGGAGCTGCGCATGGCCCCTGTCAGAACGATAGGCATATGGGGAACTTCCATGGTATCAAGGAAATAGGCTGTTTCCTCTAAAGTATCGGTCCCGTGTGTGATCACTACACCATCGTAGTTAGCAGCTTCCTCTTTGATTTTTTGGTAGAGGGCCAGCATATGCTTGGGTTTGATATGGGGGCTTGGCAGGTTAAAAAAGTCCAAGGCGTGGACTTGGATTCCTTCAAGTGGGTTGGACACATGGTTCATGGGATTATCTGAACTCGTCACAACAGCGCCAGAAGCATCGGCCTGCATGGAAATAGTCCCACCCGTATGTAAAACAAGGATTTTCTTAGGCATGATTTACTCACTCTTTCTGAAATGTGGTATAATCATTGTATCACAAAAGGGGAGATTGGGATAGGATGGAAGTCAAAGCTGTTTTTTTTGATATCGATGGAACCTTGGTTAACGATCGCAAGAGTGTTTTGAAATCCACTAAGGACGCGATTAAGATTGTCAAAGAACAAGGGGTGCTTGTCGGCGTAGCGACAGGTCGAGGACCTTTTTTTGTTAAGGAATTGATGGACGATTTGGATCTGGATTTTGCGGTAACCTATAATGGCCAGTATATCTTTACTAAAGACAGAGTCTTGTTCACGAGCCCTATTTCCAAGTTACATTTGCGCCATCTAATTAGCTATGCTAGAAAAGAGGGCAAGGAGATTGCCCTAGGGACCAAGGATGCCATGTTGGGTTCTAAAATCATGTCCTTTGGTCTGGGTTCTTTTTCCCAACGAATCAGTCGCTTCGTTCCCTCTGTTTTAACTCGGACGGTGAGTCATTCCTTTAATCGCATGATCAGCAAGGTGGTTCCCCAAAAGGAAGAAGACCTGCTTCACCTGATGAATCAGCCTATCTATCAAGTTTTGATGCTGATGACGCCAGAAGAATCTGAGAAGGCGGCGGCTGATTTTGAAGACTTGAAATTAACACGTAGCAATCCTTTTGCAGCAGATGTCATCAATCAAGGAAATTCTAAATTAGAAGGCATTCGTCGAGTCGGGAAAGAATATGGCTTTGACCTTAATCAAGTGATGGCCTTTGGTGACTCAGATAACGACCTTGAAATGCTGGCGGGTGTCGGTATGTCTGTCGCTATGGGAAATGGTAGTAGCAGTGTCAAGGAAGTTGCAAAGCACATTACAACCAGCAATCAGCAAGACGGAATCCATAAGGCCTTGGAACATTTTGGTGTTTTGTCTTCAGAAAAAGTCTTTGTCAGCCGTGATTATCATTTCAATAAGGTCAAAACCTTCCACCACATGATGGATGAACGGACCCAAGAAGAACCTCGAGCTTGGGATTTAGAAGGTGCAACCCACAGGGCTGGCTTTAAAATAGAAGAATTGGTGGAGTTTGTTCGAGCTGCCAGTCCTTCTGAAGAGGACTTTGGTCAAGCTCTATCGCAACTTCATCAGGCTCTTGATAAGGCAGCAGATAAAGTAGCCAAGAAGACGCCTGCTCAGCAAGATTTGATAGGGCAGGTGGATGCCTTGATTGATACGCTTTACTTCACCTACGGTAGTTTTGTCTTGATGGGGGTGGATCCAGAACGTATTTTTGATATTGTCCATCAGGCCAATATGGGGAAAATTTTTCCAGATGGCAAGGCTCATTTTGATCCAGTGACCCATAAAATCTTAAAACCAGATGATTGGGAAGAAAAATATGCTCCAGAACCTGCTATTAAAAAGGAACTGCAGCGTCAGCTCAAGGCTTATGAACGCCATAAAGAGAGAAATAAACAGTAAACAAAAAGTAAATAAAAAGGAGCGCTGAGCTCCTTTTCTTTGTGATTATAAGGTTTTTTCTTGTTCTCTCACAACCAGCAAATCGACCTTAGCATGGCGGAGAATGTATTCAGATGAAGAGCCGACCAAGAGGCGTTCAAAGGCGTTGAGACCAGTTGCGCCAACGAGGATGAGGTCCACTTCTTCAGCATCGGGAATAGTACGTGCCAGTAGGGTTTTTGGATTTCCCATTTCAATGACGATATGAACATCTGCCACACCAGCATCTTTAGCACGTTTTTCGTACTCTTTCATCAGACTTTCAGCGTCGACTTGGAGTTCTTCGTAAACTTCAGCATCAAAGGTGGATACGCTTTGGAGAGCGCGTGTGTCAATGACATGTGCGATGGTGAGTTTAGCGTCGTTTCGTAGAGCAGAATGAACTCCCTTGACAAAAGCCAAGTCCGCTTCTTTAGAACCATCGATTGCGACCATGATATTTTGGTAACGTTGTGCCATAATGAAACCTCCTGAAATTTTCTTACTATAATTGTAAACCTTTTCACTATAGAAGTAAAGCAAAAAAAGTATTTTTTAAAAGAATGTTAGCACTTAAAATCTATATAAATATATGATAAAATAAAAGAAAGGATAGCAGGGAAGAAGTGAAGGGAGGGAGAATGATGAAGCACTCTTTTCAAGAAACAAAAAATTTAAATTTCCTTTATTATGCAACCATCCTAGTTTCAATCTTGCTAGAAGTTATCATGCTCTGGCAATTAGAGAGTCTGGTACCGCTTCTCTATCCAGGTTTTGTTGTTTTTTTAGTCTTTCATCTACTCTACCATTTGGTATTATTCCTAGTCGCTAAACGAAGTGGGCGTTGGGATTACTTGATGATATGGGGACTTTTCCTCATGTTCAATCTTCTCTATGACTCCTTTTTAGGCTTGCTTTTTCTAGGTTTATCTTTTGGTATGTGATGTGACTTTCGCAAAATACCTGCTATCTCCCCTGTCTTGACCTCGCTCTTAGTGAGGTTTTTCTTCTGTAGGATTTTAGTAACACATTTCAGTAAACTTGTCGCATTTTCTTTCTAGTGGTATAATGTTATTATCCTGATGAATTGAGGAAACAAGATGAAAGAATATAACAAGTCTAGTAAGTTAGAGCATGTTGCTTATGATATCCGTGGTCCTGTTTTGGAAGAAGCCATGCGAATGCGAGCAAACGGAGAAAAGATTTTACGTCTGAATACAGGAAATCCAGCAGAATTTGGCTTTACAGCGCCAGACGAGGTCATTCATGACTTGATTATGAATGCGCGTGATAGTGAAGGATATTCTGACTCCAAAGGGATTTTCTCAGCCCGTAAGGCTATCATGCAGTATTGCCAATTGAAGAAATTCCCAAACGTAGATATTGATGATATTTACCTTGGAAATGGTGTTAGTGAGCTGATTGTCATGTCCATGCAGGGACTTTTGGACAATGGAGACGAGGTCTTGGTGCCAATGCCAGACTATCCTCTTTGGACAGCGGCTGTCAGCCTAGCTGGAGGAAATGCCGTTCACTATATCTGTGATGAAGCTGCAGAATGGTACCCAGATATTGACGATATCAAGTCAAAAATCACTTCTAATACCAAGGCAATCGTCCTTATCAATCCAAACAACCCAACTGGAGCCCTTTATCCTAAGGAACTCTTGCTGGAGATTATTGAGATTGCCCGTCAAAACGATTTGATTATCTTTGCGGATGAAATCTATGACCGCATGGTCATGGATGGGCATGTGCATACGCCTGTGGCGAGCTTGGCACCAGATGTCTTCTGTGTCAGCATGAATGGTCTGTCAAAATCCCACCGTATCGCAGGTTTCCGTGTGGGTTGGATGGTCTTGTCTGGTCCTAAGACTCATGTCAAGGGCTATATCGAAGGGCTCAATATGCTATCCAATATGCGCCTTTGCTCTAACGTTTTGGCCCAACAAGTCGTACAAACTTCCTTGGGTGGCCACCAATCAGTTGATGAATTGCTCCTTCCTGGTGGACGAATTTACGAGCAAAGAAACTTCATCTACAATGCCATTCAAGATATTCCAGGTTTGTCTGCCGTTAAACCCAAGGCTGGGCTCTATATCTTCCCTAAAATCGACCGCAATATGTACCGTATCGATGATGATGAGCAGTTTGTCCTTAATTTCTTGAAGCAGGAAAAGGTTCTCTTGGTTCATGGTCGAGGCTTCAACTGGCAGGAACCAGACCACTTCCGTATTGTTTACCTTCCTCGTGTTGATGAACTAGCCCAAATCCAAGAAAAGATGACTCGTTTCTTGAAACAGTATCGTAGATAGGGCTTACATTCGAAAAAGCTGGAAACATTTGCCTAGAGCTATTGACAAAAGTGAAAGAATCAGATAGAATAGTAAAGTATGTTTAGTAACTGATCACTTTATAGCCGGCTAAACGAATACAAAATCTATGAGGAGGTATTCATCGTGAAACGTACTTATCAACCAAGTAAACTTCGTCGTGCGCGCAAACACGGATTCCGTAACCGTATGTCAACTAAAAACGGTCGTCGCGTATTGGCAGCTCGTCGTCGTAAAGGACGCAAAGTTTTGGCTGCATAATCCAAACGAATTCTATCAAAAATCAGTAGGAACTCGAGTCTACTGATTTTTATTTTTGTAAAAAAGTACAAAAAGCTTTATATTTTTGCTTAAATAGTGTATAATATTTCACATACTGTAAAAAATGGAGAATAATCATGAAGAAATCAAAAGTTATGCTTTTTGGAGCTATGGCTTTGACAGCAGGTCTAGCTCTAGCGGCATGTGGGTCTTCCCAATCAAGTAATGCAGACAAGACTTACTCTTATATCTTTGTCAGCAACCCTGATACCTTGGATTACATTACCTCTACACGAGACTCTACATCTAGTATCACAACCAACTTGATTGATGGTTTGTTGGAAAATGACCAGTATGGCAATCTCATCCCCTCTATGGCTGAGTCATGGACAGTGTCAAAAGATGGTTTGACCTACACTTATAAAATCCGTCAGGGAGCTAAATGGTACACTTCTGAAGGAGAAGAGTATGCGGATGTAACGGCTCATGACTTTGTGACAGGTCTCAAGTATGCGGCTGATAAAAAGGCTGAAAACTTGTACTTGGTACAAGACTCTATCAAGGGTCTAGCAGACTATGTTGAAGGGAAATCATCTGATTTTGGAACTGTTGGTGTTAAGGCAGTGGATGATTACACGCTACAATACACCCTCAACCAACCTGAGACTTATTGGAACTCTAAAACAACAGCAAGTATCCTTAATCCTGTAAATGAAGCCTTCTTGAAGTCTAAGGGAGATGACTTTGGAAGTGTGACACCATCAAGTATCTTGTCAAATGGTCCTTACTTGTTTAAATCTTTCTCATCAAAATCTTTGATTGAGTTTGATAAAAACCCTAATTACTGGGATAAGGACAATGTCAAAATCGAGAAAGTGAAACTTTCTTTCTTTGACGGTTCTGACCAAGACAGCATTGCAAGAGGTTTCTTGGATGGTAACTATACAGATGGCCGTATCTTCCCAACAAGTTCAGTCTTTGCTGAACTCAAGAAGGGCAATGAGGACAAGATTACCTACACACCACAAAACTCAGTTACTTTCTACTATCTTTTCAACGTCAATCGTCAAAGCTACAAGCAGACTATGAAACAGTCTGATAAGGAAAAGACAGATTCACGCGCAGCTATGCAGAATAAAGATTTCCGTCAGGCTATCAACTTTGCCTTTGACCGTCATGCTTATGCAGCACAGACAAATGGTGAAGATGGAGCAGACCGTATCTTGCGTAACACAGTTACACCAAGTAACTTTGTTCAAGTTGGCGATAAGAACTTTGGTGATATTGTCAATGAAAAAATTGTCAACTACGGTAAAGATTGGGCAAATATCAACCTAAACGATGGTAAGCAAGCCTTCTTGAATCCTGACAAGGCCAAAGAGAAGTTTGCTAAGGCCAAAGAAAGTCTGCAAGCTCAGGGAGTAACCTTCCCAATTCATTTGGATATGCCAGTTGACCAGACTGCTAAGTTGGATGTGCAACAGGCTGGATCGTTCAAACAAACAGTGGAAGAAACTCTTGGTAAGGAGAATGTAGTTATCGATGTTATCCAACTTTCTCCAGATGAAAAAGACCAAGCAACCTACTTTGCAGATACAGCAGAACAAAAAGACTATGATATCGACATCTCAGGATGGGGTGGAGACTACTCAGATCCTAAGACTTACCTAGCCATCCTTGATCCAGAGACAGGTTCTCAGTTGAAAAACATGGGCTTGTCTGAAGGAAAAGACAAGGAAGTTAAGGATAAGATTGGTCTTGCTGACTACAAGAAACTCTTGGATCAGGCTGATGCGGAAATCACAGATACTCAAGCTCGCTATGAAAAATATGCTGAAGCCCAAGCTTGGTTGACAGATAGCGCCCTCTTCCTACCAGTTCAAAGTGGTGGAGCTAACCCAATCTTCCGTAAGACTGTACCGTTTACAGGCCCATTCTCATTCGTTGGGAATAAAGGAAATGCTGACAACTACAAATATGTTGAATTGCAAAAAGAGCCAGTAACTGCTAAACAGTACCAAGAACTCTATGAAAAATGGCTGAAAGAAAAAGCTGAGTCAAATAAAAAAGCTCAGGAAGATTTAGCTAACCATATTCAATGATATTCCTAGTCATGCTTTTCAGTTAATACTCTTCGAAAATCTCTTCAAACCACGTCAGCTTCCATCTGCAACCTCAAAACAGTGTTTTGAGCAGCCTGCGGCTAGCTTCCTAGTTTGC
>CAURES010000006.1:0-35319 GCA_963523725.1 uncultured Streptococcus sp. | reverse complement strand
TGTATAATTCATCCGTTTCTCTTTTCCTACTTATCGATTTTATTATATCATGAATCCTAACACAAAAAAAGCCACCGAATGTGGTGACTTTATAGGGAGATTATTATGAAAAAGGTAAAATAAAATCTTATTAAATCAACGCTCTTGGAGGGTGTCCCCTCCAACTCCCCGACCTCTGGACAAGGTCTATTTTTTTGAAAAAAGTAAAAAAACTTTATCAAAACGCTTGACTTTCTCGGTGTACCGTGATATAATATAATCAAGATAAGGAAAGGAGGTGAGGAAGTTGAACAAAGAAGATTGGCTTAGGTTACTTGAAAAGGCGATAGATAATATCCCTGAAACGGTAACTGCTATAGCAAGTCTGGTGACTGCAATAACAGTCGCAAGGCAAAACAAAAAGCGTAAACCCAACTCCCGCAAAAGAAAAAGGTAAACGCTAAGAGGTGGGGGCGAAAGCCCCTCACACCTCTATTTTATCAAATGAAAAGAGGAAAAGCAATGGTTAGTGCAATAGCTATTTTTATAATTGTGATCAATGTATATATCTATCTAAAAAATAAAAAGGACAAATAATATGAGAAAAGTTATTCAAGAATTACTTAACAGTTCTATTTCTACATCTGCTATTTCGCAAGGCGCTAGAGTTCCGTGGACTACTGTTTCTGACCTCAGAAAAGGAAAAACAAGCATGGACAAAATGGCACTTCTCACAGCAGAAAAACTTTATGAATTTGCTACAGCTAATAAGCAGTGATTTCGGTCACTGCTTTTATTATTGCAAACAAAAAAACCGCAAGCCTGAGCCTGCGGTCTAGTGTAATCTATTTTGATTTTATACAGTTTTTTAGTCAGTTCGTTAAGAAAGCAATTTATTCACTCTGTCTTGTACAGCTTGTGCATCGTAACCAGCATTTGTTAGATTATCGAAACGTTCTTGTCCATTGCCCCAAAGGCCCTGAATGACCTCGTTTGCTACGGTATCAATGTCTGAAATATCGTTTCCACCATTCAAGAGACTATTAACTCTATCTTGCACGGCTTGTGCGTCGTATCCCGCTCTTGTTAAGCTATCATAACGCTCTTGACCGTTACCCCACAAACCCTGTAATACTTCTTGTGCTACGCTGTCAAGGTCTGAACTAGCGCTATTGCCTGGTGTTTCGTCATTTAAAATAGCGTTAACTCTATCTTGAACTGCTTGCGCATTATATCCCGCTCTTGTTAAGCTATCATAACGCTCTTGACCGTTACCCCAAAGGCCTTGAATGACCTCGTTTGCTACGGTATTAAGGTCTGTACTAGTGTTTTTGCTGATTAAAATATCTTCTTCGCTATCATCTAACAATACAATATTCTTGTCAAACGGATTGCTTGAGTATTGCCACCAGCGTATCCCGTCCATGGATGGAAAATATTCAAAATCAGCATTTCCGTCGTTTAAACCATACCCGGCAATCCAAAGGCTGTTTGGGAATTTCGCAAGAATCTGCTCATAATAGATATTATTGAGCGTGAATGGCTTGTAGCTGTAATAGATTGGCTCATAGCCATTTTCTTTGAGGATTTCCATGAAGCGAATACAAGCATCTGTATTTGCCTGTTTATCTCCGCTAGCGTGATCTTCGTAATCAAGACACAAGTATTTTACTTTTTGAGGTACATTATCAAGGAAGTAGCGTGCTTCTCGTTCAGCCTCTTCAACATCACCACCGAACCATGCGAAATGATAAAATCCAACAGGGGTTGATTGCTCAACTTGAGCGGACAGGCAAGGGTTTAAATAGGTCGTACCTTCTGAAATTTTGATAATAGTATTCTGTGTACCCATGTCAGCCAAAATACCTGTAATATCGTATCCATTGTGGCTAGATACGTCGATGAATAAGTCGTTTTTCTTCATTGTTTTCTCCTAATCTTCGCTTGGTTCTTGATAGTCAAGAGCACGTTTGCTATCAGAGATTCCTGATGTTGTTGGGTCTGGAATGATATTTAGAATATTTACAATCGTCAAACCAAGAAGATAAGGGTTTGAGAAAAATTTTCCTAGCAAGTCAAAGATAACTCCCCAACTAACCAAATCTTCCATTTTGAGATTGAAATATGCGAGAATTGGCAAAACTAATGCGAATGCCACTCGCAATAAGAATGTTTTATTTTTAAAGTTAAATCGTACTTTCCAGTTAATCATTTATTATTTTCCTTTCTATTATGGCAATGTTGTTGGCCAAGGGTCGTCTGTTAGATAGCTAATTGAGCTGATACGAATGTTTGTGATATCATTTGTTGTTGGTATTGGCTTGAAAAACCCTAACAGCATGTAATTTCCGTCAGATTTTCCGCCTAAATACAAATTTCCAGCTAACTCAAGATTTAAATATAAATTGCCGACTAATGACGCTTCGCTCCTAAAACCTGCAGGAATCCCTCCATTTCCTAAAATCATAGCGTTAGTGTCCCCTCGGAAACCAGCGAAACCTTTGGCTCCACGTCTGATTATTCCAAAATATCCCCAGTCTAATCCTCCAAACGAAAAACTAACCCAATTATTTACTCTTCTAATTTTTACCTCAGATTTTTTGTTGTTCACGGTTGCTAGTGACAAAGCATTCAACGTCCTCCATCCAGTATCACCAATCAGTACACGCCACCCTGTGTTGCTACTACCTTTTTCTTTTATCCATTTCAGAGCGCCGTTTGTGACATTGACATCTACATAGGTCGTGCCGATTTCGGCGGTTATACGACCTTCTGGTGAGCCTGTACCACGGATTTCATGCCCTACGTTTGTCGGCATAGGTAGAGTGATATTATTACCCCCGACAATTCCGAGTGTATTTCCTGTCAAGACCAGCCTTGGTTCAGGCTTTTGGTTCAGCATCTTCACATCACGGCCAACCGCTTGAGCAAATTCCTCTAAATTGCTCATGGCAATCACGCTTTCGCTGCGTTATAGGTTGCAACCAAGTCAAGGTTGGCAAATTCGTCAATACGACGACCGAGGTCAGCTAGTTTTTGAACGACTGCTCCTTCAGTATCTCCACTCATTGCAGCAATCTTCTCAGCGATTTCTTTGAGTGTATTGAGGTTTTCAGGAACACCCTCGCCCAAAATATCGTTCTTAACTGCGGTTTTAGCTTGTTCAATCAATTGTGTGACTGTCGCATTGTCAATCTTGCCGTTAAGCAGTTGTTTCAATTCCTTGATGTCAACTCCGACTGCTTGAGCGAATGCCGTTAACTTTGTTGTGTCCATATTTTTACACCTTTCCTAAATTATAGTAAAAGAGCAAGTCAGGGATTTCCTGACTCACTATGCCATCACCACTTACAGTTTTTTCTGCAAGCTGCCTCTTAACTTCTTCGGCAATATCCAGCTCCTTAAGAGCGTGAATTTCCTCTGTGACCAGATTTTTATCCGATTTGGTGATTCGGATTTGAGTCGAGTCATCGCTTGGGAATGTATATCCACCTACAGCTACCTCGATTCGATATAAGCCAGCAGGTAAAATCATGCCCAAATTAAAGGCAATTGCGCCATTTGTCACGACTGCCGTTTTGCGTAATTGCTCCTGACCTCTCGTCAATGCGATAGATGCCTCTTGTCCTTCAAGCTGTGGAATCGGCTCATGGTTTTCGTCGAGCAAAGAAAAGGCAAATGTGGAAGCCACATCACCTTGCTTAACTAGGAATCCACCGTCCACTTGTTCGAGATTGGTTGAATTAAGAACATAAGCCATTCTTTGCTCCTTTCTCGTCTTCAACTAAAATGTCGTCCCTAATCTGCAATGCTTCAAAATTGTTGTACAAGTGGTCAATGTAGCCATTGCCTCCAAGAGCTTTATAGCTTTTGTGCATGTTTTCGACCACGTAGAACTCGTCCTTTGTGGTAAACCCACGTCGGATAGCTCTGCGAATATCACGATCAAGACGCATCCTCATAGTTACCAGGTGCGCCTCGTCGTGTAACTTCAGTTTCTCTTGTACTTCGTCAATTTTGGTGTTGTTCTCATCGGCAGTAACCTGGACATCTTTGATTTGTTTCTTGACATCATTCAATTCTGAAATGATTTGGTCTGTCTGTTCCTTGGTCTTTTTCGGCATTTTATATCCAAGCCAAGCTACGACGATTGGTGTCGCTACTGGTAGCACATTCATGAAGAAATGCTCTGCTGATTGTAAGATGTCCATAGGCACCTCTATTCTTTAGGTTCGTACTTCCATGCTGCGCCTGTTCCATCAAGTTCAAGACGACCATTTCGAGCAAAGTCGCTGACAGATTCGCCATTGTAAGTAAATTCACGGTTAAGCTGAACCAAGACACGCTTACCTTCACCATTCACTTCAACGTGCGCTGGGTCTTCGATAGTAATCAAGTCATGTGCCATGTAATGTTTCCCAACTTCAGCAAGTGGAATCAACTCTACCAATTCCTTGTAGATAGTTCCATAAGCGATTGTCTTGCCTGCTACAGCATTTAAAACAACCGCATGGATGATTTTACCATAACGATCTGTTTCGGCTTGATTGTGCTTAACTGCTTCATCTGTCGCAGTTTGTTTCGCTTTAGTTTCAGCAAGTTCATGAGTCGCTTCTTCCAATTTCGCTTGCGTTTGAACAATAGCGCTAGCTGGATCTAGCTCTGCCTTAACCACATCAAGAACCGCTTGGATAAGCACTTCCTGACTTTCGTGTGTACGGTCGCCACTTAACCCTGCTTGCTCATAGCTATATCGTTGGCCATGCTCTTTCTTGATTGTAACAATCGTTACGTTTTCAGGTTGACGGAAATAAGGGTTGTTTGCTAATTCATAAATTTGTGTCATGTTCTATTCTCCTTTTTGCATTTTTGCTTTTGTTTCTTCGAAAAGTTCTTTGAGTGCCTGGTCGTATTCCAAGACCTCGTTCATTGCTTTTAATTCACTTGTTGCGAGTTGGTAGAACACCTCATTTTGAGCCGATTCTAACTCGCTTTTAGCTAGTTTAGTTGCTAGCGATTGTAACACTAGCTGATTGATTGTTTCGTTCATGCTATTTTCTCCAATTTTTGATTCAGCTCTTGAATGGCCTTTATTAAATAAGGTACGAATTTTGAATAATTGATTGTTAAATGATTATCCTCTCCCTCATATTTCTCGACTGCACCAGGAATAATATCTAACACTTCTTGCGCGATCAGACCGATTTCTTCATGAGTCTTATCCTTAATGTAGTCAAATGCGACTAAATTTAAAGCATTTATTTTATCCAATGCCTTGACTGATGTCGGTTCAATATTCTCTTTCAATTTTCTATCCGAACCGGTTGTGATTCCAGCGTGTTGTCTCCATTTCCCAGTGACGATTTGACTCCACCAGACAACTCTATTGTATCCACCATCAGGATTATCCCCTTCGCCTTCCACATCATCATAGCCAATCCATATTCCTCTCGGAGCATTGATTTTAGAGTAGAAATTAACCTTTGATGTGCTTGCGAAATCCACTTTGGAATAAAAATCCACATCATTCCTACAATACATCTTCCCGTCAGTGTTGACATACCAGGCTTTGGGACCAGGGGTGTCTAAACTTTCACCCCAATTTGCCCAAAATGCGTTTCTGTTCGCACCAGCGTTCGTTCCGTTCCCCATCCCAATACTAACAGAGTTAATTCCTGTTATGAAATATCCATTTCTGTTTGTGTATTGACCAAATCTGAAGCCTCCAATTTTACCTTGAAAACCTTCTAGAAAGGTCGCAGTGACTACGACAGACCGAAGCTTGTTGATAAATGCCTCTTTCGCAGCAAGCATATCTGTGAAGATGTTACTTGCCACTAGCTTGTTAGCGAAGGCTTGGTCCATCAACACTTTATCAGCAGTCACTGCTTCAGTGTCTAATATCGTAGTAGTCACCGAACCTGCTTCAAAGTTAGCTGTTTTCAGCTTATCAATCATACCTGACTTAATGACCGCATTATCAATCAAGGTCTCGCCTGTGATATGAAACGTTTTTCCTATTAATCGGTTATAACCATTAGCACCAAGGTTTATGCCTGAAATCAAATCACCTGCGCTGTTGATGTTCTGAACAGACCATGAGCCAGCGATTTGTCTTTGAACTGTTTTTAGGCCTTCATTCTTAGAGACCTCAACCTGAAACAACTGATTGGTCATAGCCATGCGAGCGACCTTGTTAGAGATGTCATTTTCATTTCTACCAATAATCCGCTCATAGAGTTGACTGGTTTCTCTGACTCGTTGGAAATCGACTTGGTTAGCCTTTCCAGCTATCTGAGAGGTAAGGTTTGCAAATCGGCCATCTACTGTCTGCTTGTACTGAGAGATTTTTGTAGCAATGTCATTGTTCGTCTGCGTGCTTATCGCACTAAATCGACGTTCTAGACCTCTCACATCCTCCTGATAAGTCGATTTCCCAACGTAATCTCTGGATATCTGCTCACGTACTGCGCTGACTTGACGAGCACTCTCGTCTCGAGCATAACGTTGCAAACTCTCTTGTCGATGACCATCCTTGCTGATGTAGGTCTCAACCGCGCCCATTTTAGTAAACAG
Organism: uncultured Streptococcus sp.; assembly: GCA_963523725.1. Lineage (GTDB taxonomy): Bacteria > Bacillota > Bacilli > Lactobacillales > Streptococcaceae > Streptococcus. The sequence goes on along the minus strand of CAURES010000006.1, from coordinate 28,764 downwards.
ACCATCTGCAGTGCTTTTAACCTCATTTAGCTTAGTGCCGTACTGAGTCTTGAACGACTCAATCTGATTAAGCACATTTTGAGAAGAGTTCTGCAGATTAGTAATGTCTGCTCTTGCTCGCTCACTAATTCGTTTCGCTTCTTGAGCGAGTATGCTGCTTACGCCAGCATTTCTCAAGGCTTCTTCAGCCCTGCGCTTGGCTTCTTGTATCGAAGCGTTGTCAAAACTTTCAAAGCGCTGATTGATAGTATCAGAGAGTTCTCTTTTAACTTCTTCAGCTCTGGCTCTGGCAAGTTCGATACCGTCAGAAATTTCCTGTCTAAGCAATCCAGCCTTATGATCAAAGTCTAAGTCAGCATTTTGAAGAGCCTTTTCAAGGGCGATTTCTTGTGCAGACTCTGTCACACCAAGGATGGCATCCGCTGCGCTAGATAAGCCACCAGAAGCTCTAGAACCGCCAGTGCCTGCCTTATCATCGAAAGTCAGAGAGATGTACTCTTCTTTCAAGGCATCGAACTCATAAGCAATAGCTTTCTTGAATGCATCGACATTGTGCTTCCAACTCTTAAGGTTGACTGTATCACCCATATGAACTACTTGGCCATCAAGTTCATAAGCTTCAATCTTGATAGCGTCAGAGACCTTGTCAATGCCTTGATTTGTAAATTTAGCCTGTGCCCACTTCTGCAACTCTTCAACAGTCTTAGCATTGTTGTTCTCATACTCTTTTTCATTGATATAAGGGTATGAGTTGATAAGAGGACTATCTACAGTCACTCTGATAGTCGTTTCCTTTTCAGCACCTTCAGGCTTGAAAGTTGACTTGGCATGAATTCTTGTGACAACATTCTGACTGTTTCTTGTGCGTTGGTAATCTTTCAGATTCTTATGCGTTGTAATAACAACACCACGATTCTCCCCACGGCTCTTCTTCACTGTCAGAGCGAAATTATCACGAACCAGCTCGCCTTCCCACGTTCCGACGATACTATGCTTACCGTCCAGCAATACAGAGTACAGAGTTTCTGTCTCAGTCGTGTTGAAGGTCCTACGGTCCTGGATATCACTATTAAATGAGAAGTCTCCAAGAGCTGTTTTGGTATTTTGAACCATGCGAGAAAGAGCCATGCCACAGCTCTGACTAGTCACACTCATTGGTGTGATAGATCGTTGCATCACATCGTCTGAAATGTGATAGGCTGTGATTTCCAGATGATCATTGTGCTCAACAGGTTTCTTGATGCGAAATAGCTGCGCTCCTAAAACAGGAGTCGGAGCCTTTATCAGCATATCTTCTTGGATGAGCTGATAAATACCAGAGTCAGAAATAGGATATTTCACAGTTAGGGTGAAATCCCCATTCATGGTTTCTTTCACAATCGCCGAAGTTGCTTCATGAAGTGGCTCTCCGTTCCATCGAACGGTTCTCACATCTTTATTAAGTAGATAAAGCAATTATGCCCACCCCCAAACCGTCTCAATTTCAATTGATTGAATACCTGGACCCAAAACAACCCCAACATTCCTAAGTTTCGCTGGATCAACTGTGATAAAATCCCCTGACCATTTCACTGGCTTCCCTGTTGTCGTTTTAAAGCTAGGATTGTCAGGATTATTGACCATCACAAGCGATTCTGAGAGCTTTTCAAGACGAATGACCTGACCAGCGATTGTAAACGAAGTCTCAACAGCGCTCTGGCCAACGATTGTAATTTTAGGAAAGGCAAGAGCAGAACCTTGAACAGTCAAAGTCCCACTTCTTGTCAATCGCTGAGTATCAGTGGCTTTGAAGTATTTGGTAGGGTGACAAGTGAAGGTCGCCTTGGTCATGTAAAGACCAGGTTGCACTTCTTCAAGATCAGTCACATTGACCTTATAACACCAGAGTCGAGTTGTTTTGACTCGCTCACTCTCTAACCAGAACTTCTCACGGATAAACAGACTCATAAACTGGTTCATCTGCTCTTCAGTCGGTTTGACTAGGTAAATCGTATAGGTTTTCTTGACCAATTCCCTGCGCTTGTTCGTCTGAACAATTGCTCCGCTGATACCGCCATGCTCCAAGAGAGCTGTCTTGCTCTCTCCTAGAGCGATTGAAGGAGAGTCGTGAACAATGACCTTAAAAGGAAAAGACGATGTTCTCACATCATCAATCACAAGCTCATTATGCTTTATCATGCAACCCCTCCTCTCAATTGTGTCCTACGTAGTAATTCGTCAGCAATACGCTGAGCCACCTCATCAGCAATACGACTGATATCAGCTTCTTCTCTGACGGTATTGCCAGTAATAGTAATGTTGATGGTTGGTGAAGTTCCACCCATTGTCTGAGCAATCCCCCGACCGATGGCACCAAGCGTTTTGTCGTTAAGTGGCAAAACTGCTTCATTACCAGCTTCACCACCAACCATAAGATTATTACCATTCATTCCAAAAATGGTCGGTTTCGTCATGATACCGCCCTTGGCATACCATTCGATGCTGATGCTTGGAACACCTTGACTCAACCAATCTAATGGGTTAGCCGAACCACTTACAGAAAAGTGAGGTAGTGGAATGTGTGGCCAGCTGATACTGAAATTGAACAGTCCTTTGATGGCTTCAATAGCTGAAGATACAGCATCTTTTGCACCATTGATAGCACCTGAAATAGTACTCTTGATACCTTCCCAAACACTTGATACCGTGCCAGATATAGCATTTAACACATTTGAGACCGTGTCCTTGATGCCGTTCCAGATATTTGATACAGTTCCTGAAATGCCGTTGAGAGTATTTGAAATGTAGCTCTGGATGGCTGAGAAAATAGTCTGAACAACGCTTTGAATTGCTTGCCATACAGTTGAAAATACTCCCTTGATGGTTTCCCAAGCACCTGACCAATCACCAGTGATGATCTGCATAACTGCTTGTATGATACCAAGGACAACATTGATTGCGGTCTCAACAACGGTCTTGATGATTTCCCAAGCTGTTGTAATGATCAGTTGAATGTTGTCCCAGCCAGCTTGGAGCAAGGGGCCAAGTATATCCAGTATTGTACTGATGACCGTATAAATTGCATTCCAGACAGTCTCAGCACTTGTTCTGATAAGTTCCTGGTTCTCTGTCCACCAAGCAACAACAGTCCCAAAGATACTCATGACAAAACTAGAAATCTCTGATACGACTGCATTGATAACCTCAAGAATTGCATTCCAGACAGTCGTGACTGCCTCTCGAAAACCTTCGTTAGTTTCCCAGAGGTATTTTACAATAACAATAATTGCAGCAACTGCAGCGGCAATTGCAATAGCCGTTCCAATAATTGGCAATGCGGCAATTATCATTTCTCCAATAGATATTTTTAAAAACTCAGCAAGGGCTTGCAATGATAAGAATATGGGGGCTATGACCCCTACAGCAGTCACAACCGTTCCCAAAATAACGACAAAATCTTTTATTGGAGCAGGTAGGGAATTGAACAGCTCGGCTACACCTTTGACAATTGTTGCCAATGTTTGAAACACTGGAATCATCATTTCTAAAAGTGGCTGACCAATAGCAGATAATGCATTAGTTCCAGCTTGTTTCAGATTCCCCATCACGTTTTCTAGGCCGTCTGATTCTCTTGCAGCCTGTCCAAGAGCTCCTGAAAGTTTGTTCCCATCTTCGACCATCTGAAGCAATGTCAATTGCTTCTGCGCCTCGCTCAAGTCCTTGAATGACTTTCCGTACAATTTATTTGCAGCTGCATTCCTAGTTGTCTCTGTCGCAGAGATACCAAGAGCAGCATCGTTAGCAAAGTTTCCCTTCAAAAAAGATTGTAAGCTCTCTGTCACGCTCTCAATAGATTTGTCGTAGAAAGCTGCACCGTCTGCTGCTGCCCTGGTTGCACGAGAAGTAAGATCCAATGCTTCAGCGGTGTCCAATCCTGAAGTTTTGGCAAATGAAGCCATCTGCGTGAATGAACCTTGCAATCGCTCTGGAACAATATCCATTTCCTGACCAATAGCATTCAACGCTTCTCTTGCTTGGGTTTCCATATCTCCGAAGACGGTAGTAAATTGAGCATTACTAGCTTGCATTTGAGCAGCTGCTTCTAACGCTTCTTTTCCTACTTCCACAAGCTTATCTGAAACAGCACTCAACTTCTCACTAAACTGTTGAAGTAGTTCTGCTCTTAAATTTCTTGAGATCTCACTTAAACTTTCTTGAGTGCCATCAGCAGTAGACTTGATTCCCTTCATCTCATCATTGAGATGATTAAAAGCAGTCTTGGCCTGATTTAGCTCAGCTTCCATCTTGTTAGCTTGTGTGGAGTTCTCACCAAATTCTTTTTTGGTAATTTCCAATTGCTGTTCTAGATTAGAAATTTGTTTACTTACAATCTCAGACTGAGCACCAATCTTTTTCTGGGCAAGAGCATTTCTCTCGGCTTCACTAGCATTAGCGCCTAGCTGACTTTCTTGCAGTTTGAATGAGCTTGTCACCTTTACCATCTCTGAAGCAAGTTGACTCTGCTCATTTTGCAACTCTTTTAATTGGTTCTTGTTGTTCTGAGTAGCACTCCCATTCTCAGTAAGCGCCTGGTTCACATTTGCAAGCTTACCCTCATATCCTTTTAGGACGTTTTGAGTAACTTCTACTTCACGTTGAAAAGCACGGTACTGGTCAGCACCGATATCACCATTTTTGAATTGTTCTTCCACTTGAGACTGAGCTTGTCTCAAGGTTTCCAGTTTCTCCTTGGTCGTCGCAACTTGCTTCTGCAAAACTTCTTGCTTCTGAGTCAGGAGCGTTACGTTCCCTGTATCAAATTTCAAGGCCTTGTCAATCTGTCTCAACTCCTGACTTGCATCAGTAGCAGCCTTATTGACATTTTTCAGTGCCTTTTGTAAGGGTTGCGTGTCGCCATCGATTTCAATTTTGATACCTTTGATATTTCCTGCCATATTTCCTCCTTTCTTAAAAAATAGAAAAGCACTGAGAGAACTTCTACCACTGATAATGCAGTCAGACCAATGAACTTGGTCTCAGAATCGCTCTCTCAGCACTCATTTTTCTTTAAAAACTGTCAAAATCAGCTTGCGTGGCCTTCCGTTCGCCACCTTTGTCCTCGCTCCGTAAATTCACATAATCCGTCTGATAATCCAGAGCCATTCCAATTGAAATGTGCTTTAGATCATCGATAGACAGACCCGTTTCTTTACAGCAGGACAGATAAGACTCTACTGTGAAGATTTCTTCGCTAGCTGATTCTGATTCATCTGGTGCTTTTTTGTCGTCATGCTCGCATTCAGCATTTCCATCAACACAGGACCAACTTCCTGAATCGGAAAGACTTCCATTTCCATGAAGAATTGTTCATAAGGCTTGATGTGAGGATTTGCAGATTTAGCAAAGGTCCAAAAAAGACGGTTGAAAAAGGTCATATCAAACTCTTCTAGCATTGAAATGTCAATGTTAGTCGCTGTCAATTCTTTTTCAGTTTCCAACTTGTTCAATTCATTCATGAATGATTGATTTTTCAACATCGAGAACAAATCTTGAAAATAATCTTTCCCAAATTGTTGCTTGTAGGCAATAGGAGTATAGCCATTGGTCCCCAGCTCATACTCCTGATCACCAACCAAAACGATTTTACGCATAGATTTTCTCCTTAAGCTGCCACCGCAGTAGGTTCATACACTTTCTTGAACCAGTTGTCATACGCATCCTTGTCATCAGCTGATGTGATAGAACGCTTGACAACTGTATCCAATGGACGTGGGCTAGCTTTGAAACTAAGTTCACGTTCGTTGGTTGATGTCCCGTTCTTAGTTTTTGATCCAAGAGATGGGCGACTGGCAAAACAGTAGTACATCACATAGCGAGTCTTGTTTTTGTCACCTTCAAACTGGAACATCATTGCGAACTCTGTCAAGCTCGCATCTGCTTTTTCAGTCATAACACCAGTTTGAGGGTCCTTGATTTCACCAAGAATTTTTGTTGCAAATTCATCAATGATATGTGGAATTTTAAGTTTACCTTCATAGCCTTCATTTGAATTCATGAAATGGTAATCCTTGTTGTCTGCTTTGATAGGGGTTGTTTCCCCTTTGGTATCAAGTGTCAGCTCCATCGCTCCAGGAAAACGAAAAACATCGCCGTAAGTGATAACTCCATCTGCTGCAAGTGTTTTGATAGGTGCGATATGTACGTTTTCTAGGCCAAAGGTTACTTTATTTTCTTGAGTCATGTCATTCCTCCTTAGTATAGATAGACTGTATAAGACTTGACATAGAGTCTTTCAGTCTCAATAAATGTTTCTTCTTGAACATCAAAAAAGAGCTCATTGGTTGCCCACAGCTCTTCCAGACGTTCTTCCAAATCTTCATCCTTACTCTCAAAAGCCAGCTCGACTGTCACGCTCTTAATCTGATGATTAACCGTGTTGTCAGCTCCATTGATGGATGGACTCGATTCATAATAGACCAGGTAAGGTAGGTCAGGAGCGTTCCCAGTTTTAAACGCTCGATAAGTGACAGGTAAATTTGCCTGTTCCAAAATAGCAGCAAACTCTGACAGTTTCATTTCCCAATCTCCTTGATGCGTTTTTCAAAGTTCTGAATTGCTTTTTCTTCAGCAGGCTTGATGTGGACGATACCAGCGACACGACCACCATTTCGTGAAAGGTGCCCGTTTTCAAGTATGTGAGTAAGACTTGCAACTGCGTTGAACACAACAAAAGAGCCATTGGCCAACTTCTTCTTTTTCCAACTTCTACGATACTTTCCGTATCGTTTCGGACTTGTCTCTTTCAACTCATCCACAGTCTCATCAGCCACCTGCTCTGCAATCTTATCCACTTCTTCAGTAACCTCATCAGAGTAAGCTGCAAGTTCTTTCGCTATCAAATCAGCAAGATCATTGCTCATTTCAATACCTCTGATAAAGTCAACTCTAAAATTTCAGAATCGATAGGATAGGTTTTTAAGATGCGATATTGCTTGCCTTCAAACTTCGCAAACTCCTGATTCTCATACTCAAAATTTCGAATCTCAACGACCAAGCTCGGTTTTAGCCCCGCTTGGTTCGCCTGATAAAATTCAGAGCGAGTAACCCTCTTTTTTTGACACAAGAGAGTAACTTCAACATCTTCAGAGATTGGTTGTAGTAGTTTATCCTTACCTGTGACTTTTTTAGAGATCAGCGTGATTTCATGATTCCACATTCTTGACCTCTTTCTTTGATGCTATCTGTAAATTATGCAGTCGCCATTGAAGGTGACGTGGCATATCCACCCCACCCTCGTAGCGATAGGCAGCATAGTCAACGATAAACATTTCATGGTCAGCACGCTCACCAACAAGCTCGATACAGAGGTTATCGGTCAATTCAGTGATGACACTTGAAATGATTTTTTCTAACGGCTTGTCTCTCAAGTGGGTTGAAATACCCAGCTTAAGCTTCAGCAATTCTAAAAGCTGACCTTCATCCATGCTTACTCCTCAACTTCCTTAGCAGGCTCTTCAGCAGTTTCCTCAACTGTTTCCTTAACTGTTTCTTCCTGCTCAACTGCGGGCTCTTCCTTAACTTCTTTTGTTTCAGGAGCTGGTTTCTTAGGCTCATCATCTCCCAAAACCTCAAGGAAGATAGAGCCAGCAGTGTTAGAACCAGTCAAAAGGCCATTGGTAAAGCTATCTGTGGGCTCATATCCTTCACGAGGAAAGATATCGCCAACAGCATAGTCATGTTTTTCAGGATCAGCCAAGTCCTTGAAAGGACGGATTACTTTATAGCTCATACGCTACCTCCTTAAGCTACAACATCAGTATAGGTTCCGAAGAATCCCGCTTCTTCATCTACTTTCTTCACATCCAAACGGATGAAAAGCCCAAGCAATTGTCCGTAAATGTCATTGTTCACCCATTTAACGGATACTTGAGAGCGGTCAAACTCTTTGACGAACTCAGTGACATCCCCGATAAAGAATTTCATGTCCCCTTCATTTCCAAACACTGTGTCATCTACTTTGTAGATTGTTTTACCACCAAATGAATATCCAGTAGGTGAAGCTACATCAGTTTGAAGCATGTAGCGCCCATCTTTGTCCTTCACCTTGTCAAGTGCGGCAAACATTGATTTGGTTACAACGATACTTGCCTTATAAATTGATTTCAGCTTCTTGTTGTAGATATCTTTAATACCATCAAATCCAGCTGCATCTGCTTGGGTAGCTGTTTTGAGGACGGCTGTAACTAATGACAATTCCGTGTTTTCACCTTGGTTAACCACTTCATCTTCAACAATGGACATGATGTCATAGTCTGCGTCGTCAATCATTTCTTGTGACACAGGGACATATCCGCGGTAAGTCTTGATTGAATAATCAATCTCGCTGATTGCTGGTTTTCCGAGTTCTGGATTTGATTTCAATTCCTCTGTTGAAACCATTACACCATCTGTTTTCTTGATAACTGGATATTTACCGGATCCACTGTTAACTTTAACACGCTCCACAAGATCCAAAAGTGGATTACGTGTTTTGTTAACGAAGTGAGGTTTCAAAACTTCAGTAGGGATTAAAGCTGCGCTTCCTGAATCAGTAGTTTTCAAGCCTACGATGTCACGAGTTTGACCAGTACGAATGTATTTAGCAATTGCGTCACGTTGTTCCAATGTTTTTCCTCCTCGTTTTTCCATTTTGCCTGGAGTTGGCGCTTTTCGATTTTGCTCCTCGATTTGTTTTTCCAACTCGTCAATTTCTTTTTCCAACTGCGCTTTTTCAGCTTCTTTTTCTTCGATTTCCTTTTGAAGATCATCTACAGTCTTTTCAACTGCTGAAACTTCTTCATCAGTTTCAGCACGATCCAACTTTTCTAACTCAACAACCGAACGTTTGTTTAATTCTTCGATAGTTTCTTCCAATTTAGCTACTTTAGTTGTTTTTAGTTCCTTACGATAACCCAAGATTACTACCTTATTCATAGTTTAAATTTCTCCTTAATTTCTTTCTTGCGCTTGTCTAGCGCTTCACGATTGGCACGCTGTTGACTTTCAAAATCTTTCTGTCGTGCAGCAATTTCCGTTTGTGGATAGGCTGGAAAAGTACATGGACTCACTTCAAAGATTTCTAATTCTAAGATAGTGTCCAGGTACGAACCATCTGCTTGCTCTTCCGTGTTGATTTTGATTGGGATAAAACCAAAGCTACATCCAATCACATCACCACGCTGAACACGAGCATAGGCCCCAACAGCTTGTGGATCATCTTTATTGATAATGATGTCACCGTAAAGGCCGATTTCATCAACTCCCAAAATGACCGTTCCATTGCCAGTCCGACCAAGCACCAAACTGTCGTCATGGTTAAATAATGCCCTGATGTCAGCTCCTTTGATGGCTTTTTCAACACCATCACGCTTAATCACTTCAAAATAACCAGGCCACAATTCAGTAACTTCATCAAACTTGATAAAATACCCACTCAAAATCAAATCACCAGTGTCAACTTCTTCTCGCGTCTTGAATTGAGCGGTACGATAACTATTCCGTCTGTTCATTCTCTTCCTCACCCCCTTTCAGTTTCTTCTGGTCCCCAAGCCTGTCTTGTGGAATGAAATTTTCAAGAGCAAGGAGCTCATCCATATCAGGATCAGGCGGCATCCCAAGCCAATCCCTCCACTCGTTTCGACGCATTGCCATGCTTTTAGTCATCTGTTCAGCAACTGATGACAATTCTGTTATGTCATACGAATAAAGCGAGCGAGCATTGAGTTTGAAATACCGATTATTTGAGACAAGCAAGTCTCTAGTTAATGTCTGAGTGATTGTCGTAGCAATACTCATAACCGTTGTATTGACAAAGTTGTTGTATTCCTCTTTGTCAAAGCTACCAACTCCCAAAATAAAAGCTGGAACTCCCAAAAGCCCAGCAACTGTTTTCTTATCAATTTCAACAGATTCATTGATAGCAATATCTTTCAGACTGAGTGGCTTGACCTGTTCGACACTCAACAGAGCATCTGGAATAATCCACGGCTCACCTGCCTGACTTGTTGTTAAATATTTCTTAGCAACCTTGTCTCGTCCTTCTTGTGTACCCAATTCTCCACTTGAAGAATCGACCTTAACAATTAGGCTAGGAACATTTTTGCCATTCATAAAACCTTTTTTGATTTGAGTAGCAAGGTTTAAATTCCTAACAATATCCCTCAGAGCAAGCCTGTAGCCAGTCCCTATAAATGGATTATCTGGATCTGGATTGATTACAAAATGCACAATTTCGTTTGGGTTGTAGTCAACACCACGATAATTCATAACATAGCCGAATTCATCATTTTTAAAAGAAACTTCGCTCATTGGGAATGGTCTCAGGTTCAAAATATAATCATTCACAGGATCATACTCAACATGAAGAACAGAGTTCCCATCGCCAAACAACAATAAGTCACGCACAATCTTGAAAATCCAAGTTTTGCGAGTCATGTTGTCGCATGGGTTTACATCGATCTTGCGAGCTAGCCCGTCTTTTATTCGGATGTCGCCTTTGTCAGTATTCTCCATCAAATGAATGGTCATGTTAGATACCATGTCAGCAATCTTGTTAACTGCTGCAATCACATCAGGGTTGCGAGCCAAAGGCACATAGCCATCACCGTCGATATAAAGCCCAAAATCTGAATGAGTGATAACATTCGTTCCACCTCGACTCTTACCACGTTTCAAAAACCTATCTAAAAGCCCCATCTTTCCTCACCTCCTTTCTATTCACGATTATCTCTTTCTCAGTCTGTCCAATTCTACAATGTTCTGGATTAACTTTAGGATCTAATATTGACAGCTCTAGCTGGAAAGGCTTATCCAGTGGTAAAAAAATATCTTTCATATTCCACCTAATCAAAGAAGCTCATGACATTCTGATTCTTACCAAGATTAGCAAGAGCCTGAATGCAAGCAAAAACGCTGGCATCGAACAAGTCAATTCTTGCAGTACCACCGTCACCGTCTAATTTCTCATATTGCACAGCATCGTCCACCTTTTCAATTGCTCTAACATTGCTCACACAGTATTCGTAAGCATCAGAATGAAGATAGTAAAACTCTTTATTCTTAACTTTGAACTCAATACGTCTGAATCCCTCTGATTTTAGATAAAAAAGCTGAGGTTGATCAATCATCTTGAACCGAGCTTGTTTCATCTTCGTCAGGAACTCACGGCCAAACTTTCTATCCATACCGACAGCAGCAATCTTGAACCCTTTCTCTCTCATCTTGATGAACCATTTGACAATATCATCATAGAGAACGGTCGGAGTATTACTCATTGTCAACCAACCATCAGACTGCCACCCAAAAAGTGGAATCCCGTCATCATTGGCTTTCTTTTGAGCATTGACACGAGGGAAGAAAGCGTGTGTGATACAAATATCAATATCTTTCTCGCCATCATGATAGACTCCATAAAGAGCAGCAGCGGTCAAGTCATGCAACCTTGACAAGTCAGCTCCACCATACCACTGGATAGGCAAGCGTGCCAATTCTTCCAAGCTCCAATCGTAACGACTGTCTGAAGCAATGAACTCATCAGGATTGAAATAAGCGTTCATCGAGTTAGTGAAGACATTCAATGTCTTGTTAAAGAACTCATTTCTTGTCTGTGGATCATTCATAGCTTGCTCAGCTTCTTCTCTCAGAGCCTTGAGTGATACCGTCACACCCCACGAAGGATTGGCTTTCTTAAGAACATTCTCGTCCAGGTAATCGCCCACGTCTCCATCAGTCGTCTGGTCAGCTTTGCAGATAAACATGAACAAGGAATCATCCTTGACCAATTGCTTAAGGACCTTTTGACAGTATTTCAGACGGTTAGCAAGAAATCCAGTAGGAATATCACCAGCCGTAGAGATAACAAAAAGCATACTGTTTCGGTATGCTGACATTGTTTTCTTCATAAGACCGTACTTCTTGCTGTTTCTCATCGTGTGAGCTTCGTCTAGGATAATTACGTTACCGTTCAATGAGTCCAAACGGCTCTCATCGTTGGCCAGCGCCTGGATAAAGAAAGAACCCTCGACACCAAAATTAGCAGTGATAGAGTGTTCTTGGTTATTATCCTTGATACGAATGTTCTTGTCATTCCATCGCTCTACATTGAACTTCAAGAATCCAAAGGCTTCCATCGCTTGCTTAACTGAGTTGGCCACGATGTAGCATTTTGAACCGCTATCCGTGTCTAATATCTGATAAGCAAGGGCGATTGCAGCAGTAAACGATGTCTTCCCATTCTTCCGAGCAAGCATGATAAGCGCTTCTTTGAACCTGCGCTCATTTGTACCCTTGTAGTAAAATCCAAACAGGTTCACAACTACAAAATGTTGCCACGGTTGCAAGAGTAATGGCTTGTTACGGATAGACACCGCAAACATATCATCACCCTGCTGATGGACTATCGTATTCTCGATGAAGTGAACAACAAAATCAACGATTTCCTCATCCATTTCAAACTCAGGATTTTCAAGATCACGCAAGAAACGTTCAGCTGCAAGAATGTTCTCCTCACAATGTTCCTCTCTGTGAGATATGACGTGCTGAGCATACTTTTTCGCTTTATCAAGATTACCCATTTCCACTCACTCTTTTCTTCTTGATTTCGTTCTTGAACTTCAGGACCTCAGTAAGAACTGAATCACCTTCTTGTTCTACTACCTCACCGAGCGACTTAGGATTCATCATCAGTTGATTAGAGTAACTGAGAATGTCTTTCCTCAAAATTTCCATCGCTGTCAAGATTGGAACTTTGCGCTCATTCTCAGCACCAGCCTTATTGACGTAGGTATCTGTCACTGGATAACCCATGTCAGCATAATCTTGAGCAAGTTTCTGATACTGATAGAGCATGCCTGCGAAAATATCAATGATCATCTCAAACTCTTTCCGATAAGTGCCCAAGTCTTTCATCTGCTTGACTACTTTTGACTTAATCGACTTTGCTGTAATTGGTTTAGCCAAAAACTACCTCCTTTCGTCAAAATCGCTTAGTTTTTACCCCCTTTTTGTTTGAAGGCCCCCGACTTGGAAAAAGTTCCCTTCACCGGTACCCTACTGGCCAAAATGATTTTTCAAAAAGAGGGGGGACTAAAATTTTTCATTTTTCATTTTTGAAAAAATTTAAAAATTCTTTTTTTCTCTTTTTCTGCCAGTACAAGCCTTGGTTGATTACTCTATCGTTCACTCTATCATGAAACGTATTGTGTTTCTTATTCGTCAACGGCAAACAATTCCATTCAACGAATTCAAGTTCAGGATATTCAGATACAGGAAAGATATGGTGAACCATTTCTGCTTGAACAGAAATTCCGTAACGCAAACTTTCTTGACAAAGATAATCATGCTTACGCATTATCCTATCACGGAACTTCTCCCACTTCTTAGATCTCAAGGATGGTCTGATAGGTTTGTTATACATCTCAAACCTCCTTTCTCAATGCAAAAGGGACAGGCCTTTGACCTATCCCATCTCATACAAGAAATCTATGCTATCATAATAAACCTTTTTTCGTGAGACTTCAAGATGTCTTTTGTCTCATTCTGATTCTTTAAAAAAATTATTCCATTTTACTAGTATGGCTGTTAACGGTATATGCATTCCATTTACAAATGCTGTTTGAGTATATCCAACAATTTCAAAGCCAACACCAGGATTGGCATCAATATCTTTATTTAATTTCTCGAAGGCCTTTTCTCCAAGAAAATCATCACGGTATTCTTTTACCATTTTTCACCTCTTGTAACTATACCAATTTTATCCCTCACTTTCACATATCTTATATTTTGTTAAACTCACACTAAATCTCAAACCCTTACTAATCATGGGTTTTAAAGCGTTTCGTTTTTTCAGTTTATGCTTAACTCATTATGTGAAAGTAATATCTAAAAAAATTAAATGACAAAGTTCCGTAGCGCATCATCAAGCTCTGCTTGTTCTATCCCTATGTACCTCAGGGTGATTGCAGGTGATGAGTGATTGAACATCTTCTGTAATGTTCCTACGTCCTTTGTCTTGTTGTAATATTTATAGCCGAATGTCTTTCGCATTGTATGCGTACCAACATTATCAATGCCTAGTTCTTCAGCTGCTTCATGAATGATTTGATAAGCTCGTTCACGAGTGATCGCTTTATTCTGACCTTGCCTACTCTTGAATAAGAAATGATGAAATGGTTTCCCTTCAACATATCTCCTCATTTCTTTCTTGAGTTCTTTTGTCATTCTCCTTGTTATCTGCTTGCCAGTCTTCCGTTCTCTCAGCTTGATGTGCCATCCTTGAACATCTTTAACTTTCAAGGTAAGTATGTCTCCGACTCGCAAGCCAGTATTCAGGCCTGTAATGAATAGCATATAATACATCTCATTCCATTCTCTGAGATAATCTTTCATTGCCTGAATGTCGTCACTATCTTTTATCGGTGATACAAATTCCATGTTCTACCTCCTTTCCACAAAACAAAAAGCCAGCATTTGCTGACTCTTGACGATACTTCTGTTGGACAACTTTCTGACTAGAATTAAGGATGACTCCTAAAGTGTGATGTGTGTTTTTGTTTCAGAAGTTCATGCTATCATAATAAACCCTTTTTTGTGAGACTTCAAGATGTCTTTTGTCTCAATCTTATTTACAACTCACCTTTCAAGATAGCGTACTGTTCTAAGATAATCCTTCTACGTCGATAGATTGTAGCTTTGCTCATGAATTTCTGTTCTGCTATTTCTTCCCATCTGAGTTGAGGATATCTCCAGCGCAGATCAAAGATTTCCTTATCTTCATCAACTAGATTGATCAAGAGTTTGTTGATAATCCCTTTGAACCCTTCAAGGAATTTTAAGGTTGGATCATCTGCTATTCTGATTGCAATGGTTTCAGTAGGTTTGCTTATTCCTACACTGGGACCACTCTCAGCATCTGGATTTCGAGTTTCTAGTTCTAGCCTTCTCAAATCTATTGTCCGTTGAACGTTTTGAAATTTAAAAAGTTCTCTGTCTAATGTTTTGAGGTCTTCGTCGCTCAATTTCTTCAAATCCTACCTCCTTGAAATCTTCGTGACTGTTTCCACTTGATAATCTTACCTTCGTTATTATTGTTAAAATAATCTGGCAATCTTGCTGTTGGACTTTCTTTATAGACCACTTTTTCAACGACTTGGACTCCAGGCATCATTTCATCATCTATCCACCCAACAAGCCACGCAGGGTTTACATCATAGGTTTTAGCAATCATTTCAATTTGCTTAATGGATGGATATCCACCCCGTTCGTACAAGTGAATTGTATTTTGTGAAACACCCGTATCCCTAGCCATATCTTTGACAGAGATACATAGGTTCTCTCTAAGTTCTTTCAATCTTAGCTTCATCTTGCTCTCCACTTTCTAGAATTAGCTTTTATGAACTCAGCCTGCTCTTGCATCTGCTTCCATTCATAATCCATGATAATTTCAAGTTGATTGTTGCAAAGACCTTTTAAGAAATCGTTTTGAGCTTCTAATTTCTCAATATCCTTATAGGCCCTTTCATAAAGTTCATCTTCCAGAAATCTAATGCGCTCTGCCATTGCTTCCTGAATGATGATGTAAGTTGGTTTCTTGTACTTTGCCATCACAATATTACCTCATCTCCTATTTTAAGTGATTCATAGTTTGTTTGAGTAACTACGAATATTCCGTAATTTTTAATTGTGATCGTGTAGAGTTCGCCAATTCTCTCCTTGTGGACTACTCTACCCTTGATTTCTGCGCCTTGATTGTCAGCCTTGTAGATAACCATCGGGCGCTTTTCTTCTAGTTTTTTAATGTGGATACTCTGCCAGATGTTCAAAGTAGCTGACAATAATATCCAGATTGCGATAAATCGTTTCAATCTATGACCTCCTCGATAAGAATGTATGTCCTTTCTTGATTTATTTGTTCGTAACGTGCAACTTGATACCCTATAACGTTTATTTTCGCTTTGCCGTTTGTTGCAATTTTTGCTCTTTCAATGTATTCATTGAGTTTATCAACAGCAGATATCTCATCATCGAAGAATTCTAGGAATGTTCTCATCACTCCACCTCTCTAAAACGGTAACCCATCATCTGGAATATCCATCGAATCACTTGCGCCAAAACTTGGTGGCATCTGGTTTTCCATACTTAACTGGTTCGCAGAATTATCCTTCTTTTCAAGCGTTTGAAAATTTTCAGCTACCACTTCTGTCACATAGACACGTTGTCCTTGCTGATTATCATAACTACGAGTCTGGATGTGGCCTGTGATTCCTACAAGAGCACCCTTTTTAAGCCAATTTGCAAAGTTTTCAGCTTGCTGGCGCCACATGATACAACTGATAAAATCAGCTTCACGATTACCTGCCTGATTTTTAAAATTACGATTCACTGCCAAACTGAAAGTCGCAACTGCAACATTTGATGGCGTGTATCGCAACTCAGGATCACGAGTCAAGCGACCTACCAAAACAACATTATTGATCATTCTCTATCTCCTTCAATCTCTAAAACGGCATCTTGTATAAAAGTATTGCCAATTTCATAGTGTTTGTATTCCTTAGCTGTCACTTCAAATCTTTCTTCAACTTGCTTATCTCCTGCATATCCTGAAACGACTAGAATATATCTTCTGTTGGTCCTGGTTGGCACCAGTACCGAACTTTTTCCTGTCATGACAGGTATGAATGTTGTGTGAGGTTCATCAATGTACTTGTCTACAACAGTCCCACTCGAAATTTGGTGACATGCTACGAGGAAGAATGCGAGTAAAACAACACATAGGATTTTAAAATATTTCATTCTAAATCCTCACAAGAACAAACTAGCTAACCATATCAAAAATGCACATGTAATGATTTTTGAAATACTGCTTTTTACAGCATATGAATAATCCTCTTCAGATTCTTTTTTGCTAGATAGCACAGGCCAGATGAAAGATAGTAGTGCATCCATCCCTAATGCTTGCCAGACTGTAATTTTACCAACTGGAATGATTGTTGTGATGATTTCATTCCATCCATACTGAACTACAAATGGCGATACAACGATTACAAATACCGCTCCTAAAACAATTCCTAGTTTTTTCATTTTATAAATTCTCCACTTCTTTAAATGATTCCATAGTCTTAATAATTTTTTCTAACATAGATTTATGTAGAGTGATGTAATTATTTTTCTTCACTTGTTCACAGAAGATACAAATTCGTTTGCCCAAATAATTACAATTTCCAGTTGAATGGTAACTTTCATCCGCTTCAATTTCTTCTTTATTAGCTGAACTAACAAGAATTACTTCATCAGATTCTTTCCAATCAGGAATGCCCATGTATTTGTGAAAATTCTCAAATGCTAGATCCATTAAAATATTTTTAGCCATTATTTTCCTCTCTTTTCTTAGTAATCAAGTAGTAGCAATCAACCGCTCCATAATCAATCCTGATGTTCTCTTCACTCATGCTTTTCCGAAAACGTGGATGATTGATATCTGAGTGACTAGCTTGATGTTTCTTTAATTCGTTGATTGCGCCATGTATGTGGCCAAAACTTCCAATGAGTATCTTGCGGTGCCCGTTGTAAATGAAGTAGAGTTCAATCATCTTTGCAAAACTCCTTGTAGATTTTTTCAAAAATTTCTGACACCAATTTTTTAGGTATATTAGATCTCTCGTTGTATGATTTTGAGAAATTCTTCCACTCTATGTCCTGCTTGATAATTTTATTTTTAAGATTAAGTTCAATATTGCTTCCAAAAATCGTCCGTTTTTGTAAAGGATAATCATAATTATTGTATCTAGCTAGGTTTTTGTATGGAATTCTGAATCCAATAATATCCTCAATGTAGGGCCACAGTCTGTCAGCTGCTGGATTCTCAATAACCCAAAATTGTGGTCTATATCTTTTTATGATTTCTATTGTGTTGAAAGCTGTTAGCTCGCCATTGACCCTTTTTAAAAATTGCCTGTCGTACTGATAATTTATATAGGCTGACTCGTAATCCTGATTTGCCCTGATCGTGAACGGCGAAGGTCTTACTTGTGGAGCAAACAAGCTATCAGACACATCATTGCGTTTCCAACACGCATTCCCATTTTCCATTGCAGAAGCATTTGACCAGCTTTCACATGGCGGACTAGCTATTACAAGGTCAGGTTTTGGTAATTTGTCTAACTCGTCAAAGAGTGTATTATCACCAAATAAACGTCCATAATCAGCAAGATTCAAATTTATAAAATGATTGTTCTTGTTTTCTATATCCATTCCGATTGAATAGATTTCAATATTCGCCCCCCCCGAACTATTCAGAGAGTTAGCGCCCTTGAAGTAAGAACCATTCCCACTATCAAAGAGTGCCCAGACTATCATTTTTTTAATAATCGATACCTCCAATCATCCCTTCACCTCAACTGGATAAAAGTTCCCAAAGGAACCTCTCAATGCCTTGCCAACCTGTACGGCTGCCGCCCGAGAAACAAACCGCATGGCTTTCTTCTCTTCAGAACATGAAATGTTCAAGCCAGTCACACCGATAACAGCGGACATCAAAAACGGCTTATCCTCTCTTGTCCCGTGCTTTAAAATAAACATCAGCCACCTCCATTCTCAAGCCTTTCAAGTAATTCACGTTTCCGTTTTTCAAGTTCTTCCTTGGTCTCCTCACTCGTAGTATTCACATAGTTAGGTTGAGACCACTCAGGAACATTTGATTTTTCATTACCAGGACGTTTGCTGACTTTACTTTCTTTGTACGCTCGCTCACGTTCATCGACTGCTGCAATCGTCAGAACTCCATCATTCTTCCAATTGGTCAAAATCGCTCTGATATAACTAAAATTCCTTTTACCATTATCAGCAGCAAGACCAATTGCTTTCAGAACAACTTTCGTTTCCATACCATCTAAAGTGACGAACTCTTTCAAGATTTCAAACTGAGTTCCATCCAACGGAGCAATACGAGATTGATATTCTTCCACGATGAGTGCGACTGGATTTTCATCTACATCTTTCTCTATCTCTGTATCTATATCTTTCTCTATATCTATATCTCCGTTACGCTTTGTTACATCGTTGTTACATTGTAACGCTAATTGATTCTCTCGAAACTTGCGAACTCTTCTTGCGCTTGCGGTTTCACTACCTACCATCTCAGGAACTTGCTCTAAAAAATAATCCCTATCATTTTTTCTAGTCAACAAGCCCTTGCTCTCCAAAAAAATCAAAGTGATTTTAATATCTTCAACATTCTCATCAATGACAAGAGCGATTTCTTCAGCTAGATTATCAGCGAGACCATCATAGTAGATGTGCCCACCATCTTCTAAACTGATTAACATCATTTTGAGATAGATGATAGTGTGTGTATCACCACCTGCAATCTTACGAAGCAATTTCATTTCTTTAGACTTGAAAAAATCCTGAGCTAGTTGAATCCAGTAGTATCGCTTGTTTTTTACTACCATTGATACCCTCCGTTTCTCTACTAATCCACAAATGTTTCTTTTCGTGTTACAGGATCAATGTCCACACGTCGACCTGTTTTAAAGTCTATAAACCCTTTTTCAACTTGTGGCGCTTGAAATTGAATCTTCTTTTTTGCTCTCATGGCCATTTTAAGCTTGATGTTCATCATCAGCGATTCAATCAAGACTACTGATACTAATGTGCCTACTGCGATAATTTGTAAATTGTTCATGTTTTTATCCTCTTTTTGTGCTATAATATAGTCAAATAATTTTGCTAAGACCTTGTCCAGAAGCCTTTTAGTAAAGTTATTATATTTGATTAGAGAGCCATTCCTTGATGGCTCTTTTTGACCATTTCTTACCAGGTAATTCCTTTGGAAATCCCTTTAAATAACGATAATTATCTGAAAATGTGTCATACTTAATTCCTAGAAATTCACAGGTAGTGCTCACATCCATCAGCTCTGGATAGTGGTCACTATCTTTTTCTATTTCAACCAGCCTTGTGATTGTGTCCTTGATAATGGATTTAATCCATTCAGACAGTGAAAGTAGAACATTGTCCATCTTCTCCCCCTCCTACACCTCGTCAAATGAGTTTAATTTCATTATTTTCATCTTAGTGTTTGTACTTGGCTCCCACGTCATCCAATAGGCCAATGCGGCTTCTGCAAACTTTTTCGGTAATAGGTCATAGCGACTAATGTTAAAGTGGTCCTTGAAGTCAATCTCAGCTTGTCTAAAAACTGACTGAGCGAAAATCTTATCCGCATAAGCAGGACTATCAATACCGCCAAGGCAAGCCACGACCCGAGCCTTACGCTTCTTCAGTAGCGACTGAGCATAGCTTGGATGAATCGGTTGCTCACTCTTGAGGTAGTCAATATCTTCCAGCATAGTCGCCTGTTGCTCACGCAATTTCTTCTGACCAGTAAAGAGAGCGATAAAGGCATCCTCATCCAAGTCCTCACGGATAAATCCACCCTGCTTACGAATAGCTGGCAAAACCTCTGATGTGACCCAGCGTTTAAACTCCTTAGCTTGAGGTAACTTGCTGGATAAGATGAGAGAGTAGAGACCAGATTCGTTGATGATAATAGTATTTTGTGTTCGCCCTAGATTGTCGGTGAGTCCGTATTTCACGGAGTCATCTTCATCAACGTGCCGAGAAATTGCGTCCAGAGGTTTAGCATATCCTAAGATATCCGCAACATCCTTCCCAACGAACCAAGGTTCATCCTCAATTGTCAAAGTACGGACTTCCTGCCCGTGAAAATTAAAAATTTCGTTCATAATATTCCTTTCTAAATTTGGTATAATGAAATAAAAACAAGAGGTGAATAATCGTGTATGTATCTATAAAACCAACTGGAGATTTCTCAACCAATTTCACACTTAGTGATTCCTGTAAAATCTGTAAAAATATTACTTGTCCAACAGTTGTGAACGAAACAACTCAGAGTATAGATAACGATCACTATCGATTTTGCGCAACTCGCTATTGTCAACAATGTAATCATTATTTTGTTGATGAAATCGAAGTTACAATAACCGTTGATAGTTTCGCAAATATTGATTATCAATACGATATATTAGATGTAAAGCCAGAACTTCCTAGCGACATCCCAATATCAAAAGAATTAACAAACCTATCACCTTTAGGTAAAGAAATTTATACTCAAGCACTTAAAGCTGAACAAGAAAAACTTGATCATATAGCTGGTATCGGTTTCCGAAAATCCTTAGAATTTTTCGTAAAGGACTTTGTTATCTCTTTTGAATTAGAAAATAAAGATAAAGTTGCTAAAATGCCGCTGAAACAAGTTATTGATAACTATATTGACAATCAAAATCTGAAAACATTTGCGACTGCAACTGTTTATATAGGTAACGATGAAACCCACTATACTAAAAAACATAGTGATAAGGATATTCAAGATTTGAAAAAATTCCTTCATGGATTCTTGCACTATATGGAAATGCAACTTAATCTTTTGGATGCTTATCAGCTTCTTGATAGGTGAGCATAGCATTATCGATTTTATCCAACTTCTCAGCAATATATGTCACGGTCCTCAATATCTCATTGAGGGCTGTTCTTTCTAGTTCGTTCATAGTCTTCTCCTCTCTATTCCTTCTCTTCTTTTTTTAAAACTTTCAAAAGTATTGACATCCCGTTAACTACTCCAGCTAGATACCCTCGCCCATAATCTGTCATTAAGAATTTCAATAATTCGATTATTTCTTCTTCATTCATCTTCCCCTCCTACTCCAGCACCTTACTGCCGATTACCAATCGTTTAACGACAACGTCCATCTCCTTAAATTCGGCATTCTCTGCACAGTAGCGGACGCTCTCGCTGATGATGTGGCAGATAGATACACCGTATGCGTTGGCTAACTCAGTAGCGATATCCCACGCATCCTTATCAATTCTTGTCACTTTTTGCGCTGTATTATTCATTTCCTATTCTCCAAAATCAACCCAGCTTTTATTTGTTAGCATTTGTATATCACTAGTTGATGCACCGATTGTTCTTGCTAGTGATCTGATATTTGTAACGTTTCCGTCTTTATTAAATATTCCATTTAAGATGACATGAAGATATAGCGCTTGAGTGCTTAATGGCAAATGAGTTACTTTGTCTGATTGAATATATTTTCTAACTTCTTCTATATCATCAAATCTTAGTTCAAACATTATCTTTCTCCTTTCTCTCACTTGTTAAATCACACTTTCCCTAAATTATGATTTAATTCGTATTTTTTGCCTAAAAAAATAAAATCCTTTTCAACATTGTATAGTCGAGCAAGTTTGTCTAAAAGATCCATTGGAATTTTAGAACTGTCATGCTCATACTTCAACAATGTTTGTTGATGAATGTTAAGTTTATCGGCGACTTCTTTTGCAGATAAGTTATAATTTATTCTTAATGCTCTCAATGTCATTTTCGGCACGTTCCTACCTCCTTATCTAAATTCATCCAAGCTGACTTCCAGTGCATCAGCAATTTTGCACATATTAGGCCAAGAAAGGTATTTTACCTTTCCGCTTTTCAAGTCAGAAAAGAAACTTCTATTAACTCCAGCCATCTTTGATAATTGATTGCCGTTCAAATTTCTTTCCTGCATTATTCTGTTTAATTGTTCCCACATTTTTACCCCCCTCAAAACACTATATGTTGTTAAGCAAATATATTTAATTAACAATATGTTGTGCTTTTCTGCTAACTATGTTATAATCAATCTTGACTAGGACCTCTCACCGTTTTAGTCAAAATCCAAACAGAAAGGAGGGGAAAACTATATGGCGAAATTAACTAAAGAAGATGCTTTTCAAGTTTCTCAAGACATTATCAACGATGCTATTCCAGTTATCGAAGATTTGTTAGATGAGGTATTTAAAAAGTATCCCATCGACATGGAGGTTAGAAAGGCTATTCTCCACAGTGTTCTTGTTGCCCATAAACTTAGTACAGAAACTACTGTATCTTTACTCGTTCAGCTAGTAAACTCTCAAGATAACTAGTGTTTCTTAAAAGTTTTTCTACTAATTCAGGGTCTGCCTTTATTAAGGTATGGCCTTTTTTACTACTATACGGATATCGTTTTGGTCTCATTGTTTCTCCTTTCTATTTTCTATTTTTGCTCTTGGTTTTGTTATTTCCTTAAGCTTGATTATATCATACTACGATTTAAATCGTATGTCAATAGTTTTTCGATTTTTTTCGTATTTTTTTCGAATTTTTTATTTACAAAATCGAAAATAAACGGTATTATATAGTAAAGAAGATAGGAGGGGAAAACATGGCAAGAGGACGAGGAAAATTAACTCCTCAAGATAAAGAGGATATGAAAGTCTTTTCCGCAAATCTTAACTCAATTTTATCTGATAGAAATTGTAAACAAGCTGAACTATCTCGAGCGACAGGAATACCGCCTAGCACATTGACAGGGTATGTGAAAGGAACTTCTTTGCCAATCCCTGGTAATGTTCAAAAAATTGCAGATTTTTTTGGAGTACCTAAATCTGTATTAGATCCTAGATTTGTAACTAATAATTCTATGGCTGATGACTCCTCTTCTAATACTACCTCAATCCAAACCATCTACGATGAACTAAAATCTCCAAGGCAAGCTAAAGTCTTGACCTATGCCGAGAGGCAACTCGACGAGCAGAGAAACGAAGAAGAAATGAAGGAAAACGAAGTATCAGAAGTCACTCAGCTCTATAGTTACGACTACTACGACCACCCTGCTTCTGCAGGTACAGGCCAGTATTTGAACGATGTACGAGTGGAACAGATTGAGTTACCAGTAGATGTTGATGCTGACTTTGTCATCCCCATTAAAGGGGATTCCATGGAGCCTGACTATCACGATGGCGACCTGGTATTTATCCAGACAAGCGTTGACTTAAATAACGGAGTTATCGGAGTATTCAATTATAACGGCGATGCTTATATCAAGCAGCTAGTGATTGATAAAGAACAGGCTTACCTACATAGTCTAAACCCAGCGTACAAAGATATGCCAATCACACCAGAGACAGACTTCCGAATTATCGGTGAGGTCGTGGATTTGTATAGGGAGAAATAAAACCAACTGTTTCCATTTTGGAAATAGTTAGCAACAATAAAAATAAAATTAACAAAAACTTGACAAAAACAACAAAAGACTCTATAAAGACGCTCTTTAGCATTAGTAAATTAGAAAAGGAGAATATCCATGAAAAAACTACTAACTACAACAACTATCTTGCTTTCCGCTACTGTTTTAGTAGCATGTTCTAATAATCAGTCAACTTCAAAAGATAATACTGAGCAACCTAAAACGGAGCAAAAAAACACTACTTCAACAAATACAAAAGCTAAAGTAGATAACAGTAAATATGATGAGTTAATCTCTGAAATCAAATCAAAATTAGATCCTGAATCAACTGGAGCAATAAGCGTAAAAATTCAAAATAATGTAACCGATTCAACCTCCTCTGAACCACATGATACTATCATGATTTTAATAACTGGAACGGCTAAAGATAAGGCAAAAGAAGCACTAGATGCAGTCCAGTCAAATTCTGCTACCACTGACCAGAAAAATGCAATCACTTTGCTTCGTATGTCTATTTCTGAATTTGCTAAAAAACTACCCGACGAAAATACTACTCTTTCCCTCGGTTACGAAAAATCTGCTGACCAATATGACCTAATCGCTAAATCTTCAAAACAGAAAGATATTATTCCTGTTGGCGAAATCATCGTAGAATAAAAAAACACACTCTCTGACGGCAATCTTGAGTGTGAGGATTCAACTTTTCATTTTTGACAAAATGAAAGATATTTGATAATATATAGTTACTAACCTAGGAGAAATCCTAGTGCAAATAACCTGGTTTGCACAAGCTGCAACGCAGAAACGGTAACTATAAATTTAGTTACCGTTTTTTGTTGAATTAAAAATAAAAAAGCCCCACAATCGCCCTCGCCAAAGTTTGATTGTGAAGCTTAGCCTTATAAAAAATCAGCCATTAAAAAGGCCTCTTTTCTATACTCTATTTTACACCATGAAAGGGGTGATGTCAATATTCTCAATGTTTAGACCTTGTCCAGAAGCCGATAAACAAGGAGAATACAATGAAATATAATAAAACAAAATACCCAAATATCTATTACTATGAGACTGCTAAAGGCAAGCGTTACTATGTCAGACGTTCTTTTTTCTTCCGAGGCAAAAAAAGAGAAAAAAGTAAAAGTGGTTTCACAACTCTCCCTCAAGCTCGTGCAGCCTTGGTAGAGCTTGAGCAACAAATCCAAGAACAAGAATTAGGTATCAATACGAATCTAACGCTTGATCAGTATTGGGATATCTATTCTGAAAAGAGATTGTCAACAGGGCGCTGGAATGACACTTCCTACTACCTCAATGATAACCTCTATAAGAATCATATCAAAACCAAATTTGGTTCTATCCTGCTTAAAAATTTGGATAGAAATGAGTATGAACTCTTTATCGCTGAAAAGTTGCAGAACCATACTAGATACACTGTCCAAACCCTCAATTCCAGCTTCATGGCATTGCTGAATGATGCCGTTAAAAGTGGGAATCTGCTCTCAAATCGCTTGAAAGGTGTTTTCATAGGTCGTAGTGATATTCCTGCTGCTAACAAGAAAGTGACTCTCAAAGAGTTCAAGACCTGGATAGCAAAGGCAGAAGAAATCATGTCAAAACAATTCTACGCTCTAACCTATCTGACCATTTTTGGGTTAAGAAGAGGAGAAGTCTTTGGATTGCGTCCAATGGACGTCACTCAGAACGACAGCGGACGGGCTATACTGCATCTTAGGGACAGCCGAAGCAACCAGACCTTAAAAGGGAAAGGAGGGCTTAAAACGAAGGATTCAGAGCGATATGTCTGCCTTGATGATATCGGAACTGACCTTATCTATTATCTAATAGCTGAAGCTTCTAAGATTAAGCGAAAGTTAGGAATTATCAAGGAACAACAAAAAGATTATATCACCCTGAACGAAAAAGGTGGTCTCATCAATCCAAACCAGTTAAATAGAAACTTCAATCTAGTGAATGAAGCGACAGGATTGCATGTAACACCTCACATGATGCGCCACTTCTTCACAACTCAAAGCATTATTGCAGGAGTTCCGCTTGAACAATTAAGCCAGGCGCTGGGCCATACAAAAGTCTATATGACCGATCGTTACAATCAAGTAGAGGACGAACTCGCTGAAGCGACAACAGACCTATTTCTTAGTCATATTCGCTAAAAAAATCCCCGCCAAAATCTCAAAAAGTCCCCGCCAATTCCCCGACCAAAATCCGAAAAATACCGAAAAATATCGAAAAATGATTTTTAGAATAGTCCCCAAAAGCCTGAAATAGAGCCAAAAAACTCCACCTGATTGGGTGGAGTTAAGGGAGATTATTATGAAAAAGAAAAGTTTAGGATATTTGTTACAACAAGTTAGGAGGTCTTCTTGTAACTGTCTATAGTATACCCGACCTATCTTAAACAAATCTTAAAAATCTCTTAGGACCAAACACTTTCTAAAATATTTGTTTGTTCACGACCAGGACCTACTGAGAAAGTAGAAATACGAACGCCAACCAATTCACTCACACGACGAACATAGTTACGCGCATTCTCAGGAAGATCTTCCAAATTACGAACTCCAGTAATATCTTCTGACCAACCTGGCAACTCTTCATAGATAGGCTTGCAACGTTTCAATTGCTCAAGACTAGCTGGATAGTAGTCAATACGTTGACCATCAAGATCATAGGCCACACAGATTTTCACTGTATCTAAACCACTCAAAACATCGATAGAGTTCAATGAAAGATTAGTGATACCAGAAACACGACGGCTATGACGCATCACAACTGAGTCAAACCAACCCACACGACGTGGACGACCAGTTGTTGTACCATATTCATGACCGACTTCACGGATACGTTCTCCCACTTCATCAAACAACTCAGTTGGGAAAGGACCGTCTCCTACACGACTCGTATAGGCTTTACATACACCTACAACCTTGTCAATCTTACTTGGACCAACACCAGAACCAATTGTCACACCACCAGCTACAGGGTTTGATGACGTAACAAATGGATACGTACCTTGGTCAATATCTAGCATAACACCTTGTGCACCTTCAAAAAGCACACGTTTACCATTATCAAGCGCATCATTCAAGATAACAGATGTGTCTGTCACATACTTCTTGATTTGTTGACCATATTCGTAATATTCTTCAAAAATATCATCGAAATCAATCGCCTTACTGTCATACAATTTTTCAAAAAGACGATTTTTTTCAGCAAGGTTACGTTCTAAACGCTCACGGAAAATATCTTTATCCAAAAGATCGGCGATACGAATCCCAACACGAGCAGCCTTGTCCATATAAGCTGGACCAATTCCCTTGATTGTAGTCCCAATCTTATTGTCGCCCTTAGCTTCTTCTTGCAAACGGTCTAACTCGATATGATAAGGCAAAATAACATGCGCGCGATCAGAAATACGCAAGTTATCAGTTGTCACACCCTCCTCATGAAGATAGCTCAACTCTTTTACAAGAGATTTAGGATTTACAACCATACCATTCCCAATAACAGAGATTTTTTCAGGGAAGAAAATTCCAGATGGAATCAAGTGCAACTTAAATTTCTTACCATCAATCACAATCGTGTGACCTGCATTATCACCACCTTGGTAACGTGCAATCACTTCTGCATTCGCTGAAAGGAAGTCTGTAATCTTCCCTTTACCTTCATCACCCCATTGGGTACCTACAACAACAACTGAAGTCATAATCTTGTCTGAGCCCTCAGGCTCTTCCTTTCTCACATACATGGCAGGACTCTCACCTGCAATTATATCTTACAATTTATTATAAGAAAAAATCGCCTTTTTATCAAGAAGAAACAATAGAAAGATTTGCTATTTCCAACTATTAAAAAATGATTTAGAAAAATTACCAGCTATTTATTATTATATTTCCATAAAAAAGTAAATTTGTTCGGAAATTTACTCAAAACATCTCAACACGAAATAAATCCCTGATTCATTATCAATTTTTCAAGATACAAACGATAAGCAACACGATAATGGTAAACGATAAAATCTCTGCGACAACAAATACCATATCGAACTAAATAATAAATCAAAAATTTAAAATGAAAATGTTCCCAGTCCCAACTATTACCAAAGAAAGTAGCATACTCTTCTTCGATACTGTCATAGAAATCAGTCATCTGATCATAAATATTTTGTAGCATAAGCATACACTCCTTTACTTTTTATGATCTTATTCTAACAAAAAATTTTAATTAATCATTAATAATTCCTGAATTGTTAAAATACCAACCTCAACAAGAGAAAAAATAGGAAAAGTTGACAGAATAGAAATAAATTTACTAACTAAATTAGACTATTAAAGACCTTATTAACTGTGTTAAATACTAAAAGAGACTGAGGTAAAAATCTTAAAATCATGACCACCCGTCAAACGGGTGGTTTGTCCCAGAGCTATAAGCCCAAATTACCAGCCAGCGCCTAAAGACGCTGGCTTTCACGTTGTTCAAGCCTTATTGCTCTTGACTCGTCACTTGCCTCTCAAAGAGGCTTTAGTATTACTTACCACTATCCCTAAAGGGATCCTCATATTCTTTTACACTTAATTTATCTAGTGCTATATCATGCTTTACTCGTTCTCAAATTTTCATACTCGTGAAGAAATCATCCACTGGATAATTTCTTTAATCTTGGATATATTTC
>CAURES010000005.1:0-37305 GCA_963523725.1 uncultured Streptococcus sp. | reverse complement strand
TCTACTTTCTCTATCAAAAAGGAGAAGTGGATAGCTTTTATCGTTTGGAATTAGCCAAACAAGCTGAAAAGAAGACCTCAAAACCAGAGATTCTAGACCTAGACTCTTTTTGGCAGGAAAGCGACGTTTTAGAGGGGCGCTTGCTAGCGCTCTTAATCCTAGAAATGGGGCTCTTGCCGAGTGAGATTTTAGCTCTCAAGGTTGCGGACATCAATCTGGATTTTCAGGTGTTGCGAATCAAGAAGGCTTCTCAACAGAGGATTGTCAGCATTCCCACGACCTTGCTTTCGGAGTTGGAACCCTTGATGGGCAAGACCTATCTCTTTGAAAGGGGAGGGAAAGCCTATTCTCGTCAGTGGGCCTTCCGTCAGTTAGAAGCTTTTGTCAAGGAGAAAGGTTTTCCAACCTTATCAGCCCAAGCCTTGCGGGAACAGTTCATTCTAAGACAGATAGAAAAGAAGGTCGATTTGTACGAAATTGCAAAAAAATTAGGATTAAAAACAGTCCTGACCTTAGAAAAATATAGATAATGGATATTAAATTAAAAGATTTTGAAGGGCCCCTGGACTTGCTCTTGCACCTGGTTTCTAAGTACCAGATGGATATCTACGATGTGCCCATTACGGAAGTCATTGAACAGTATCTAGCCTATGTTTCAACCCTGCAGGCCATGCGTCTGGAAGTAACGGGCGAGTACATGGTTATGGCCAGTCAGCTCATGCTGATCAAGAGCCGCAAGCTCTTGCCAAAGGTAGCGGAAGTGACAGATTTGGAGGATGACCTGGAGCAGGATCTTCTCTCCCAAATCGAAGAATACCGCAAATTCAAGCTCTTGGGTGAGCATTTGGAAGCCAAGCACCAAGATCGGGCCCAGTACTATTCCAAAGCACCAACAGAGTTGATTTACGAAGATGCGGAGCTTGTGCATGACAAGACAACCATTGATCTCTTTTTGGCTTTTTCCAATATCCTAGCCAAGAAAAAAGAGGAGTTTGCACAGAATCACACGACTATCCTGCGGGATGAGTATAAGATTGAGGACATGATGGTTATCGTGAAAGAGTCCTTGACTGGACGAGATCAATTGCGCTTGCAGGATTTGTTCAAGGAAGCCCAGAATGTCCAAGAGGTCATTACCCTCTTTTTGGCAACCCTAGAGTTAATCAAAACCCAGGAGCTGATCCTCGTGCAAGAGGAGAGTTTCGGAGATATCTATCTCATGGAAAAGAAGGAAGAAGGTCAAGTGGCCCAAAGCTAGACTTGATAGAGAGGAAAGATGAGTACTTTAGCAAAAATAGAAGCGCTCTTGTTTGTAGCGGGTGAAGATGGGATTAGGGTCCGCCAGTTAGCTGAACTCCTCTCTCTGCCACCGACAGGCATCCAACAGAGTTTAGAAAAATTAGCCCAGAAGTATGAAAAGGACCCAGATTCCAGTTTGGCCCTGATTGAGACAGGGGGCGCTTATAGATTGGTGACCAAGCCTCAATTTGCAGAGATTTTGAAGGAATACTCTAAGGCGCCTATCAACCAGAGTTTATCTCGGGCTGCCCTTGAGACCTTGTCCATCATTGCCTACAAGCAGCCCATCACACGGATAGAAATTGATGCCATCCGTGGGGTCAACTCGAGTGGGGCCTTGGCAAAGTTGCAGGCCTTTGACTTGATACGAGAAGACGGGAAAAAAGAAGTGTTGGGTCGCCCCAACCTCTATGTGACTACAGATTATTTCCTAGATTACATGGGAATTAACCATTTGGAAGAATTACCAGTGATTGATGAGCTTGAGATTCAAGCCCAAGAAAGCCAATTATTTGGTGAAAGGATAGAAGAAGATGAGAATCAATAAGTATATTGCCCACGCAGGTGTGGCCAGTAGGAGAAAAGCAGAAGAGCTGATCAAGCAAGGCTTGGTGACGGTCAATGGCCAAGTGGTGCGTGAACTAGCAACGACCATCAAGTCAGGCGACAAGGTTGAAGTTGAAGGACAACCTATCTACAACGAAGAAAAGGTCTATTATCTGCTTAACAAACCACGCGGTGTCATTTCCAGTGTGACAGATGACAAGGGCCGCAAGACGGTTGTCGACCTCTTGCCCAACGTGAAAGAGCGCATCTACCCTGTAGGTCGTTTGGACTGGGATACATCAGGAGTCTTGATTTTGACCAATGATGGGGATTTTACGGATGAAATGATTCACCCTCGTAATGAGATTGACAAGGTTTATGTCGCGCGTGTTAAAGGTGTGGCCAATAAGGATAATCTCCGCCCCTTGACCCGTGGACTTGAGATTGATGGTAAGAAAACCAAGCCGGCTGTCTATGAGATTCTCAAAGTGGATCCAGTCAAAAACCGCTCTGTGGTGCAGTTGACTATCCATGAAGGGCGTAACCACCAGGTTAAAAAGATGTTTGAAGCTGTCGGTCTCCAAGTGGACAAGTTGTCACGGACCCGTTTTGGACATCTAGACTTGACAGGACTCCGTCCAGGAGAATCCCGTCGTCTTAATAAAAAAGAAATCAGCCAACTACACACCATGGCTGTAACCAAGAAATAATGAAACGAATTTTAATAGCGCCTGTGCGCTTTTACCAACGGTTTATCTCACCAGCCTTTCCACCCTCTTGTCGCTTTGAGCCGACTTGTTCCAACTACATGATTCAGGCTATTGAAAAACATGGCTTCAAGGGTGTTTTGATGGGCTTGGCTCGAATTTTACGTTGCCATCCCTGGGCGAAAACAGGTAAGGACCCCGTCCCAGACCACTTTTCCCTTAAACGGAATCAAGAAGAAAAATAACCCAGCATCACCTGATGTTGGGTTTTCTTGCTTATTTCAAGGCTTTTTGTGCGTCTTCAATCATAAGTTTGGTTGATTCAAGTCCACCTCCGCTTAGATACCAGAGGTCTGGTGTTAGTTGGATAATCTTACCATTTTTAGCGGCAGGTGTTTCAGCGATAAGGGCATTTTCTAGGACGCCATCGTTGCTTGAGTTGTCCCCGCCGATGGCAAGGGTACGATTGATGACAAAGAGGATGTCAGGATTGATTTCTTTGACACTTTCAAAGCTGACTTCTTGTCCGTGGCGTGACTCTTCAAATTGAGTATCAGTTGGCTTGAATTTCAAGGTTTGGTATAAGAAAGAGAAACGAGATTGGGCACCAAAGGCAGCCATTTTTCCTTCGTTGAGGAGGATAGCAAGGGCTTTTTTGTCAGAACTTTCGTTTTTAGTAGCGACTTCTTGGATGCTCTTGTCTAGCTTGGCCAATTCTTCCTTGGCTTTCTGTGTACCAGTTTCACCAAAGGCGCTTGCTAGGGATTCGATATTAGCCTTGGTAGAAGTCCAGTAGTCATCTTTGCCTGCTTGGAAGAGAACAGTCGGAGCGATTTCGTTGAACTTATCTACGAATTTTTGGGTACGTGGTGAAGCGATAATTAGGTCTGGTTCAAGAGCAGCAAGGGCTTCTAGGTCTGGCTCAACCATAGAACCAACATTGTTAACTTTTCCAGCTAAGTCTTTAAGATAAGTCGGAACAGTTTTTGTAGGCATTCCAACGATATTTTTTTCAAGTCCTAGAGCACGAATAGTATCCGCAGCACCAAGGTCAAAGGTAACAATCTTTTCAGGGACTTTTGAAAGTGTGACTACACCTAGTGAACTTTTAATGGTTACCTCTGTTGGAGCAGAGCTACTTGACTCCGTCTTACTAGTGCTTGAGTTTGTACTACATGCACCAAGTAGGAGCAAGAAGCTGGCCGCTAGGGCAGTGAGATAAAATTTAAGGGATGTTTTCATGATTTCTCCTTTTTAAAATATGATAACGATGTAGGGAGTCTCTAGGTTTTATTGACTAAGAGACTGAAAGTTCTCTAACTTGAGCTTCTATGTTACTAGCTATAGATACAGATCTTTTTGCCATTGATATCAGCTAGCGTGATGGGAATCTCATAGAGTTGACTGAGCAGGTCAGACTGCATGATTTGATTGGTTGTTCCCTTGCTAAAGACTTGACCGTCCTTGAAGGCGACAATTTCATCTGCATACTGACTGGCCATGTTGATATCGTGGAGGACGATGATAATGGTCTTTCCGAGTTCTTCCACCAGTCGCTTGAGAATCTGCATCATGCTAACGCTTTGTTTGATGTCGAGATTGTTGAGTGGTTCGTCCAGCAAGATAAAGTCTGTATCCTGGGCCAGTACCATAGCGATAAAGACTCGCTGGAGTTGTCCCCCAGACAGGCTGTCGATGTAGCGGTCTTTTAAGTTGGTTAGTTCCAGATAGTCCAGAGTTTCTCGGATTTTTTCCCAATCTTCTGGTCTCAGTCGACCTCGGCTGTAGGGAAAACGTCCAAAACTGACCAGTTCTTCCACCGTCAATTTGGCTTGGTAATTGATTTTCTGCTTTAGGATAGTCAGTTCTTGAGCCAGTTCTTGCGAATTCCAACTCTCAATTTCACGGCCTTTGATACTGAGAATTCCCTGATCTTTCTTGGTCAGTCTGCTCATGATGGAGAGGAGAGTCGATTTTCCAGCACCATTTGGACCAATGAAGGCTGTCAGTTTCTGAGGACTGACTTCAAGCGAAATGCCTTGCAAAATATCCTGTTTTTGAATGGATTTGTCAATGTTTTTCAGTTTCACCGACGCGCCCTCCTGTAGAGTAAAATAAAGAATAAGAAGCCACCCACGCTCTCGATGATCATGCTGATGCGAATTTCTAGTGCAAAGACTCGTTCAATCAAGGCTTGCCCCAAGGTTAAGCTAATAAATCCAACCAGAATGGCTACGATAAAGAGTAACTTGTGCCGATAATCTTTGACAATCAGGTAAGTTAGATTAGCCAGCATAAAGCCGAAGAAGGCCATAGGTCCTACCAAGGCAGTGGCCGTTGAGGTCAAAAGCACGATACCCCAGAGGAGCTCTTTCTGTTCTTTTTCAACATTGAGTCCCAATATTTGAGCCGTTTCTCTTTGTAGGTGCAAGACATCCAGAATGACTGCTTTCCGAAAGAAAAAGATGGTCAAAGCAAGGATAATCAGAGAGCCGATGGCTAGGATGGAAGTATTGAGATGCTGAAAGGAAGCAAAGAGACTGTTCTGCAATTTATCGTATTCATTTGGATCCATCAAGACCTGAAGGAAGGTACTGATATTTCGAAAGAGACTTCCGAGGGCTAGACAGATTAGCAGGATGAAGACCAGATTTTGTTTCATCAGTGTCTTCAAGTAGCCTTGTAAGGCGAGAAAGAAGAGGGATTGAAGCAGAAGCAAGATTAGGAATTCTAAGATAGGAGACTTCCCAAGTTGAAGAAACTTGCTTTCAAAAACCAGTAGCAGAGTTTGTAGTAGGACGTAGAAGGATTCGATTCCCAAAATACTTGGCGTCAGGAAGCGATTTTCCGTTAGGGTTTGAAAACTAATGGTCGAAATCCCTGTCGCGATGGCTACCAAGAGATAAACGATAACCTTTTGGGAACGCAACTTCCAAGCAAAGGCTGACAGGTGAGTAATGGGCCAAAAGTAGAGGAGACAAGCTCCGATGGCAAGAATAATGAGAATCCAGAAGAGCTTAGTATGTTTACTTTTAAACTGCATCTTTTCGTCCCCCTCTCCAGAGAAGTAGGATAAAGACGAGGCTGCCGATGATTCCTAGCAAGAGACTGACAGACAGCTCATAGGGCCTAATTAGAACTCGGGATAGGATATCGCAAGCCAGAACTAGATTGGCTCCAACCAGTGCGACCATGAGCTTGGTTTGGCTCAGATTATCTCCGTAGCGCTTGCGAACAAGATTGGGAACGATAACTCCGAGAAAAGGCAAGCCACCAACGGTAATCATGGTGACACTAGTCGTTAGCGCAACCAGAAAGAGAGCCAGTTTTTCAAGTAGGGAGTAGGAAACCCCAAAACTCTCACTGGCTTCCTTGCCCAGATTCATGATGGTAAAGGTTTGGGATAATTTCCAAACGGCTATCAGGATGATGAGGCCTAAGAAGAGCCATTCATACTGATGGGTCTGAATCATGGAGAAGGACCCCTGGGTCCAGGCAGTCATACTCTGAACCAGATTGAAACGGTAGGCGATAACTTCTGTCACAGAACCGATAATCCCGCTATAGATGATCCCAATCAGAGGCAACATCCACCTTTCCTTTACAGTAAAAATGGTCATAAAGGCTAGGAAGAAGAGGGTGAATACGATGGATGAAACAAAAGCGAAGAGCATCTTTTGGGTCAGACTAGCCGACGGAAAGACAAAGAGACTCAATACCATTCCCAGTTTGGCGGCTTCAGTGGTTCCAACTGTACTCGGAGCAGCAAACTGATTTTGAGTGATAGTCTGCATGAGAAGTCCTGCCATACTCATACTAGAGGCCGTCAGGAGAATACTGATGGTTCTTGGAAGACGGGACTCTTGAAAGAGAAGCCAAGTTTCATGATCCAGAGCAAAGAGTTTTCCCCATGAAAAATCACTGGTTCCAATGCTAATGGAGAGAAAGACTAGGAGTAGAAGTAAGCCAATTAAATAATGAGAAAGTTTCATACCCCATCCTTTCATGTAGATTTGGTATCGAAAGATACCTGCGGATATTACTGTAACACGATTTATTTAATCTGTCAATAAATTTTCTGACAATTTAATGAATAAAACAAGGAGAGAGCTCCAAGGCTTTCTCCTTTGTTATCCTATTCCAAAATGTTTTTACCTTCTTTAACACGCCAATGATAATCCGATAAAATAATATCTTCAAGGGAGTAGCTAGCCTTCCAATCAAGATATTTTTTAGCTTTTGATGCGTCTGCTAGGACGCTAGCTGGGTCACCAGCACGGCGAGCAACAATTTCGTGTGGTATTTTTTGATTCAGTAATTCTTCAGCAGTTTTAAAGATTTCTTTGACGGTATAGCCTTTTTCAGTTCCTAAGTTAAAGATTTGAGAAGAACTGTCTTCTTGAAAGAGGTAGTTCATTCCTTTAACATGAGCCTGTGCAAGATCCAAGACATGAATGTAATCTCGAATACATGAACCATCACGTGTATCATAGTCATCTCCAAATATTTTTAGGCTATCATTTTGTCCCAATGCGGTTTTGTTGATATTTGGAATGATGTGAGTTGGATTTTTCACACGTAGACCGTTTGAAGCATCCATTTCAGCCCCAGCAACATTAAAGTAACGGAAAATGACATATTTCCAATCATAGCGATTGGCCATCCAGTAAATCATTCGTTCGCCCATCAATTTTGTTTCTGCATAAGGGTTGACAGGGTCGAGCAGGGTATCTTCAGTAGCTGGCTTGTCAATACAGTTATTACCATAGAGGGAAGCAGTCGAAGAGAACATGATTTTTTGAATGCCAACTTCAGATAAGACTTTGAGAACTTGGTTCATACCAGCAACATTGGCAGTGAAGTATTTACTTGGATTTTCAATGCTTTCGCTCACAACAATTTCACCTGCACAATGAAGAACAGCATCAATCTGATTTTCTTCTAAGTAAGCTTTTAGGGCACTAGCATCATAAACATCCAGTTGTTTAAAGCTAGCACGACTATCCACAGCCGCTTGATTTCCTGTAGAGAGATTATCTAGAACATGTACCTGATAGCCAGCATTTAAAAGAGCTTTAACGGTATGGGAGCCAATGTAGCCAGCTCCACCTGTAACAAGAATTGTTTTGGTCATGATTTTTTCCTTTTCTAGGTTTGTACTATTTTAAAGAAATAAGAAGGCAAAGTCAACTATTTTCTGTAAATTTCATAAAAAACTGAACAAATATAGCACTAAATTGTTTTTTTTGTTCGTAAAATAAGAGTCGTGTTGATCTTGGAATATTTCGTAGATTTCACTTCATATTCAAGAGAATACTATCCTTTTCTACTATACAGTTAGAATGAGATAGTAATTTATAAATCCACCTTCCCGCTATCCTTCTCCTATAAAAAGTGGTAAAATGGATGAAAGAAAGAAGGAACTGAAATGACAACATTATTTTCAAAAATCAAAGAAGTAACAGAACTTGCTGCGATCTCAGGTCATGAAGCGCCTGTCCGTGCTTATCTTCGTGAAAAGTTGACACCGCACGTGGATGAAGTGGTGACAGATGGCTTGGGTGGTATTTTCGGGATTAAACATTCAGAAGCTGCGGATGCACCACGTGTCTTGGTCGCTTCTCACATGGATGAAGTTGGTTTTATGGTCAGTGAAATCAAGCCAGATGGTACTTTTCGTGTGGTTGAAATTGGTGGTTGGAATCCTATGGTGGTTAGCAGCCAACGTTTCAAACTCCTGACTCGTGATGGTCATGAAATTCCTGTGATTTCAGGTTCTGTTCCGCCACATTTGACTCGTGGTAAGGGCGGACCAACCATGCCAGCCATTGCAGATATCGTCTTTGATGGCGGTTTTGCAGATAAGGCTGAAGCAGAAAGCTTTGGCATCCGTCCTGGTGATACGATTGTCCCTGATAGCTCTACTATTTTGACAGCCAATGAAAAAAATATCATTTCAAAAGCTTGGGACAACCGCTACGGTGTTCTTATGGTTAGCGAGTTGGCGGAAGCTCTGTCAGATCAAAAACTCGAAAATGAACTCTATCTGGGTTCTAACGTCCAAGAAGAAGTTGGTCTTCGTGGTGCTCATACTTCCACAACTAAGTTTGACCCAGAAGTTTTCCTAGCAGTTGACTGCTCACCTGCTGGTGATGTTTATGGCGGTCAAGGCAAGATTGGGGATGGAACCTTGATTCGTTTCTACGACCCAGGTCACTTGCTTCTCCCAGGGATGAAGGATTTCCTTTTGACAACGGCTGAAGAAGCTGGTATCAAGTACCAATACTACTGTGGTAAAGGCGGAACAGACGCTGGCGCAGCTCATCTGAAAAATGGTGGTGTCCCATCTACAACAATCGGTGTTTGCGCTCGTTATATCCATTCTCATCAAACCCTCTACGCTATGGATGACTTCCTAGAAGCTCAAGCTTTCTTGCAAGCCTTGGTGAAAAAATTGGATCGTTCAACGGTTGATTTGATTAAACATTATTAAACCATAAGGGAGGTGGTAGGGATGGTAGAACCAAACCTAGAAAGCCTTGTAAAAGATCTTTACAATCATGCTCGACATGATTTGAGTGAAGATTTAGTTGCTGCTCTCCTAGAGACTGCTAAAAAACTGCCTACTACAAATGAGCAATTGCTGGCAGTTCGTCTCTCAGGTCTGGTCAATCGTGAATTGCTCCTAAATCCCAAACATCCGGCACCTGAGTTGCTCAACTTGGCTCGCTTTATCAAAAGAGAAGAAGCCAAGTACAGAGGAACTGCGGCTTCTGCGCTTATGTACGGGGAGCTCTTTAAAATGCTTTGATTCCATTGTGAAACAAAGCATTTTTCTATATGATAGAAAAGCGATTCTTGATGAGGAGAAGAAAAAGCCATCCCATTTATACTCGTCGAAAATCAAATTCAAACCACGTCAACGTCGCCTTGCCGTACTCAAGTACAGCCTGTGGCTAGTTTCCTAGTTTGCTCTTTGATTTTCATTGAGTATTAGGATAGCTTCTTGGTTCTTAGATTTGTTCAGCGATGACCTTTTCAGCTAGATTCATAGCATGGTCTGATACACGAGTGTAGTGGGAAACAATATCGATAAAGTTGACCCCAGCTTGCGTTGAACACTCGCCCTTGTTGAGGCGTTTGATGTGAGTCTTTCTGAGAACACGTTCCATATTGTTGATTTCTTTATGGCGTTCAATCAGACTTTGAGCTTTTTCAATATCATTGTTTTCCACACTATCAAGTGCATCCTTGATAAAGCCAGTGGTTTTTTGATAGATATCAGCCAATTCCTGTAAAGCAGCTTCAGAAAACTCAACATTTTTACGTTGAAGGTAGTCGGTCAGGTTGAGAAGCGCTTCTGCGTGGTCTCCAATCCGTTCCAAATCACGGGATGAATCCAGGATGTTGGTCAGC
The DNA here is from genome assembly GCA_963523725.1 of uncultured Streptococcus sp. GTDB lineage: Bacteria > Bacillota > Bacilli > Lactobacillales > Streptococcaceae > Streptococcus. The sequence continues at coordinate 27,337 of CAURES010000005.1, read as the reverse complement.
ACTTCACTTTCTTTCTGGCTAAGGGCTTCACTTGAAAGAGTAATGAGGTAACGAGTCAATTTTTCATCAATGGTATTAATGGCTTCTTCCGTCTTGTGGCCTTTTTCAGCAACTTTTTCATTGAGGTCAATGATGTAGTTGTATGAAAGATCAAAGGCTTTAGAAGCATAATTTCCTAAGTGAAGGAGTTCTTTTTTGGCATTTCCGAGAGCGATTGATGGAGCTTGCTTAATCAAATGCTCATCAAGGTAAAGTGGCTCGTACTTGACAACTTCATCTTCACCAGGGATGAGCTTGGTTACAAAGTAAGCTAAGGCTCCGATGAATGGAAATTGTACAATGGTGTTACTTACGTTAAAGGCACCGTGCGAGAAGGCGATGGTCATCTCAGGTGAGAGGTGAAGGAGTGCCTGGAAGTACTCAATCATAGACGTAAATGGGCCTAATAAGATTAAGCAAAGAATAGTCCCTAAAACGTTAAAGGTAACGTGGGTTGCAGCAACGCGTTTCGCAGAGACATTGGCTCCAGCTGCCGCGATGATAACTGTTAGGGTTGTCCCGATATTATCCCCGAAGAGAACTGGTAGCGAACCTTTAAGGTCAAGGAATCCACCTGCATAGAGACCTTGCAAAATCCCGATTGTCGCAGAAGAAGCTTGGATGAGAACGGTAATCACTGCACCGGCAAAAACTCCCAACACAGGATTTTGTCCCAAGGTTACCATGTATTCCTTGAATTGTGGTAAATCTTTAAGAGGGCTCATACCGGCACTGATGAGGTTGAGGGCGTAGAAGATTCCCCCTACACCAAACAGGATGCGCCCGATATTGTTTGCTGTTCTGTTTTTTGTAAAGAAGAGGAACATGGTTCCAAGGAAAATCAAGGGTAAAGCATACTCACCAAGCTTGAAACCGATGATAAAGGAAGTAACTGTGGTTCCGATGTTGGCTCCCATGATAATTCCGATAGCCTGTCTAAGAGTGAGAAGACTAGCGCTGACCAGTCCAACCGTGATAACTGTAACCCCTGTACTTGACTGAATCAGGGCAGTCACGACAATTCCGACTAGAACACCTAGAAAGGGATTGCTGGTGTACTTGTCAATGTAAAAACGAAGGCGATCTCCAGCAGCTTGTTGCAAACCGTCTCCCATGGTCTTGATACTATATAAGAATAGTCCCAGACCACCTAAAAAGTGAAATAAAATTTCCTGCCAATTAATGGACATTTCTTTTTCCTCCGAAAAATAATAACGGAATTTCTCCTATTCTATTTTAAAGGATAAAAGTAAATCTAACAAGTGTTAAGCTAAGATTTTAGAAAGAAAATTCGTTAGAAAAAGCAAAAATAATATACTCTACCATGCCATAAAGATTAAATATCGAAAAATCTTGTGAAATCTTTCCTTATATTTCCAAAGTGTGATATAATAGTTTCGAATAAAATAAATAAAGGGGTTTTTGTAACATGGCAAAACTTACTGTTAAAGACGTTGACTTGAAAGGTAAAAAAGTCCTCGTTCGTGTTGACTTCAACGTACCATTGAAAGATGGCGTAATCACTAACGATAACCGTATCACAGCAGCTCTTCCAACTATTAAGTACATCATCGAACAAGGTGGACGTGCAATTCTTTTCTCTCACCTTGGACGTGTGAAAGAAGAAGCTGATAAAGCTGGTAAATCACTTGCTCCTGTAGCAGCAGACTTGGCAGCTAAATTGGGCCAAGACGTTGTTTTCCCAGGTGTCACTCGTGGTGCTGAATTAGAAGCAGCTATCAACGCTCTTGAAGATGGACAAGTTCTTTTGGTTGAAAACACTCGTTACGAAGATGTTGACGGCAAAAAAGAATCTAAAAACGATCCTGAACTTGGTAAATACTGGGCATCACTTGGAGATGGTATCTTCGTAAACGATGCATTCGGTACAGCTCACCGTGCACACGCATCTAACGTTGGTATCTCAGCAAACGTTGAAAAAGCAGTTGCTGGTTTCCTTCTTGAAAACGAAATTGCCTACATCCAAGAAGCAGTTGAAACTCCAGAACGTCCATTCGTGGCTATCCTTGGTGGTTCAAAAGTTTCAGACAAGATCGGTGTTATCGAAAACTTGCTTGAAAAAGCTGATAAAGTCCTTATCGGTGGTGGTATGACTTACACATTCTACAAAGCACAAGGTATCGAAATCGGTAACTCACTTGTAGAAGAAGACAAATTGGATGTTGCGAAAGCTCTTCTTGAAAAAGCAAACGGTAAATTGATCTTGCCAGTTGACTCAAAAGAAGCTAACGCATTTGCTGGTTACACTGAAGTGCGTGACACTGAAGGTGAAGCAGTTTCTGAAGGCTTCCTTGGTCTTGACATCGGTCCAAAATCTATCGCTAAATTTGACGAAGCTTTGACTGGTGCGAAAACAGTTGTATGGAACGGACCTATGGGTGTATTTGAAAACCCAGACTTCCAAGCTGGTACAATCGGTGTGATGGACGCTATCGTGAAACAACCAGGCGTTAAATCAATCATCGGTGGTGGTGACTCAGCTGCCGCAGCGATCAACCTTGGACGTGCAGATAAATTCTCATGGATTAGTACGGGCGGAGGCGCTTCAATGGAGCTTCTTGAAGGTAAAGTATTGCCAGGTTTGGCTGCACTTACAGAAAAATAATTTCAGCCCGTTAGTCTCTACAAAATCCTGATTTTGTAGAAAAAGGAACAAAACTGAAACGTTAACAAAAAGGTGGCTATGTCACCTTTTTGTGTTAGTGGAGGTATTTGTGACGCGGTGGTGGAGCATCAATGGAACTTCTTGAAGGTAAAGTTCTTCCAGGACTTGCAGCCTTGACAGAAAAATAAGATTTTATAAATAAATCAAAGAAGAGAGGGATGAAAGTTCCTCTTTTCTTTTGCTTAAAATAAAAACGCTTCCTCTCAACTATTACTCATAAAAATCACCGATTTATGATAAAATGGAAATAGAAAGTTGAGATTATGAGTTATTTTAAAAAATATAAATTCGATAAATCCCAGTTCAAACTTGGTATGCGAACCTTTAAAACAGGTATTGCTGTTTTTCTAGTTCTCTTGATTTTTGGCTTTTTTGGTTGGAAAGGTCTTCAAATTGGTGCTTTGACAGCCGTTTTTAGCTTGAGGGAGAGTTTTGATAAGAGTGTTCATTTTGGGACTTCGCGTATTCTAGGAAATAGTATCGGTGGCCTCTATGCCTTGGTCTTCTTCTTATTAAATACCTTTTTCCACGAAGCCTTTTGGGTGACCTTGGTAGTTGTTCCAATCTGCACCATGTTAACCATTATGACAAATGTAGCTATGAATAACAAAGCAGGGGTTATTGGTGGTGTAGCTGCTATGTTAATCATTACCCTATCGATTCCGAGTGGGGAAACAATTTTGTACGTGTTTGCGCGTGTATCAGAAACTTTCATGGGAGTTTTTGTCGCAATTCTCGTAAATTACGATATTGATCGTATTCGGCTCTTTTTGGAGAAAAAAGAAAAATAATGTTACATTTTATAACATTATCAATTGACGTTTGTCTTTTTTTAGACTATAATAGACAGAAAGAAGGAAATTGTAAATGAAGGAAAAAGAATTTCGCCGAAATATGGCTGTTTTTCCTATCGGCAGTGTTATGAAGTTGACCGATCTATCGGCGCGTCAGATTCGTTATTATGAAGATCAAGAGTTGATTAAGCCTGATCGAAACGAAGGGAACCGTCGCATGTATTCCTTGAATGACATGGATCGTCTGCTTGAAATCAAAGATTATATCTCTGAAGGTTATAATATCGCTGCCATTAAGAAAAAATATGCTGAACGTGAAGCGAAATCCAAGAAAGCGGTGAGTCAGACTGAGGTGCGTCGTGCACTTCACAATGAACTCCTCCAACAGGGTCGCTTTGCTTCAGTACGGTCACCTTTTGGTCGCGGTTAAGCAACCGCAAGTAGTCATACATTAAGGAGAAAACTCATGCCAATCACAGCTGCAGATATTCGTCGTGAAGTCAAGGAAAAAAATGTTACCTTTATTCGTCTCATGTTCTCAGATATTTTGGGAACCATGAAAAACGTCGAAATTCCTGCTACAGATGAACAGTTAGATAAAGTCTTGTCAAACAAGGCTATGTTTGATGGATCTTCTATCGAAGGTTTTGTACGTATCAATGAGTCAGATATGTACTTGCACCCTGACTTGGATACATGGACAGTCTTCCCGTGGGGAGATGAAAATGGAAGTGTTGCAGGTTTGATCTGTGATGTCTATACAACAGAAGGTGAACCATTTGCAGGTGACCCTCGTGGCAATTTGAAACGTGCTCTTCGTCACATGGAAGAAGTGGGATTCAAATCTTTCAACCTTGGGCCAGAGCCAGAATTCTTCCTATTTAAACTGGATGAAAATGGAGACCCAACACTTGAAGTAAATGACAAGGGTGGCTACTTTGATTTGGCACCTACTGACCTTGCGGACAACACACGTCGTGAGATTGTGAATGTCTTGACCAAAATGGGATTTGAAGTAGAAGCGAGTCACCACGAGGTTGCGGTTGGACAACACGAGATTGACTTTAAGTACGATGAAGTTCTCCGTGCTTGTGATAAGATTCAAATCTTTAAACTTGTTGTTAAAACCATTGCTCGCAAACACGGACTTTACGCAACCTTTATGGCGAAACCAAAATTTGGTATTGCTGGATCAGGTATGCACTGTAATATGTCCTTGTTTGATGCAGAAGGAAACAATGCCTTCTTTGATCCAAATGATCCAAAAGGAATGCAGTTGTCAGAAACTGCCTACCATTTCCTTGGCGGTTTGATCAAGCATGCCTACAACTATACTGCCATCATGAACCCAACAGTTAACTCATACAAACGTTTGGTTCCAGGTTATGAAGCGCCTGTTTACATTGCTTGGGCTGGTCGTAACCGTTCGCCACTTGTGCGCGTGCCTGCTTCACGTGGTATGGGAACTCGTCTTGAGTTGCGTTCAGTGGATCCAATGGCTAACCCATACATCGCTATGGCGGTTCTTTTGGAAGTTGGTTTGCATGGTATTGAAAATAAAATCGAAGCACCAGCTCCTATCGAAGAAAATATCTACATCATGACAGCAGAAGAGCGTAAGGAAGCTGGTATTACAGACCTTCCATCAACTCTTCACAACGCTTTGAAAGCTTTGACAGAAGATGAAGTTGTCAGAGCGGCTCTTGGAGAACATATCTATACTAGTTTCCTTGAAGCCAAACGAATCGAATGGGCAAGTTATGCAACCTTCGTTTCACAATGGGAAATTGATAACTATTTAGACCTTTACTAATACTAATATAGAAGAAAGATTGCCTGAAGGTGGTCTTTTTTTCTTGTATTTTATATCGAGGTGTGATATATTTTATATAACGAAGTGCGATATATCGAACTGGATAGGAGGCGGCTATAAATGGAATTAACGGATAAGATTCGTCGAGTTTATCTTCCGATGACGGAAACGGGTTTTTATATCTTGTTCTGTCTGCAAAAGGAAGGTCATGGGTACAGTATTACGCAAAAGGTCAAGGAGATGACAGATTCGCAAGTTTCGATTAGTCCTGGGACTATGTATGGAACCTTGTCAAAAATGGAAAAGGATGGTTTGATTTCCTTTGTCCGAGAAGAGGAAAAACGGAAAATCTATCAGATCACAGACTTGGGACGAAAAGTTTTAGATATTGAATTGAAGCGTATTGAACGGCTCTACAGAAATAGTCGGGAGGTAAGATGATGGAAAAGAAGGTTGTTTATAGAATTGCTACCATTGCGGATTATGATAGAGAGGCTTTATATCTTAGAAAAATGCATGCTGAGGGCTGGAAACTCAAAGAAGTAACCTATTCTAACTTAGTAGTTGCGGTTAAGTATACTTTTGAAAAGTGCCAACCGGAGCAGGTGTCTTATCAGTTGGACTTTTATCCCATGAGAAAATCCGATAGAGCCTCCTATTTACAATTATTTAAAGACTGTGGCTGGGAGCATATTACAGACTTTAATGGTTTTTCCTACTTTAGAAAACTTCATTCTGGAATTGAGTCGGATGCCGAGTTTGAAATTTATAACGACGTGGCCGGGAAGTTAGCTATGGTCAAACGGATTTTAACGAGGAGGATGTTTCCTATTTTGCTTCTCTTTTTAGCTCTACTACCGGTTTTCTCAAAGTTTGTCGCTGGAGGTAGTTCTTTCAGTTGGGAAATGTTTTTGATTGTTATAATAGATGGTGTTTTATTGATAGTTCATGCGATTCAGATTTCTTATATTTTTTGGAGATTGAGTCAAAAGTGGAAAGAATTATCTAATAAATAACACCCGGCATGTTTTCTAATTTTGGAGTAAGAAAATGAATAGCAGAGTAGAATTTCGGATTTTCACCATTGTTGATTTGGACAAGGAAGAAGAATATTTACATGAGATGCATTTGAAAGGTTGGAGGTATAGAACGAGTCGTTTTGGTTTGTTCTATTTTGACCAATGTCAACCAGACGATGTCATCTACTGTATCTATGATTCTAGATTTCTTAAAAAGTATAAGTATGAACTGCAAGATTTTAGAAATAGAGGTTGGGAATTGATAGGAGCAGGTTCTTGTTCGATTCTTCGTAAATCGTCTTCTAATTTACTTCCAGAGGATCAAGTCTATATGAGTAAGGGGCTCAGATGGGAAGTTATGCGAAATAGACTTCGTTCATGTACAGTTGCTTTCTCAGGCGGTCTTGTTGTTTGTATGAGTTCGTTTAGAGAAGATCTTTCTATGTCTTTCTTCATTATTTTTGTTTTATATGCTCTTATGATTTCTTATCTAATCTATGGTTTTTTTAGACTTAAAAGGGCATACCGAGTAGATAAACAGTAAGGTTCTAGGTCTTTAGACTGATTTTTAGCACTCTTGATAAAAGAGTGCTAATTTTTTGAGTTTTTGTCTTGACATTCTCTTTTAAGGGTGTATAATAGAATCATAAGTTAGCACTTGAGTGTATCGAGTGCTAATTGATCAGACAGAGAGGAGTGATGAGATGGTTACAGAGCGTCAGCAGGATATTTTAAATCTGATTATTGACATCTTTACCAAAACGCACGAACCTGTCGGATCCAAAGCCTTGCAAGAGTCTATTAACTCTAGCAGTGCAACCATTCGTAATGACATGGCGGCTTTAGAAAAGCAAGGGTTGCTTGAGAAGGCTCATACTTCAAGTGGTCGGATGCCAAGTGTTGCTGGTTTTCAGTACTATGTGAAACACTCACTGGATTTTGACCGACTGGCTGAAAATGAGGTTTATGAGATTGTCAAAGCCTTTGATCAGGAATTCTTCAAACTGGAGGATATTCTGCAAGAGGCTGCTAATCTACTGACAGACCTGAGTGGCTGTACGGTAGTGGCTCTGGATGTTGAGCCGAGCAGGCAACGTTTGACAGCCTTTGATATCGTTGTTTTGGGGCAACATACAGCCTTGGCGGTATTTACCCTAGACGAGTCACGAACGGTTACCAGTCAGTTTCTGATTCCAAGGAACTTCTTGCAGGAGGATTTGCTGAAACTGAAGAGCATCATTCAGGAACGTTTCCTCGGTCACACCGTTCTAGATATTCACTACAAGATTCGGACGGAGATTCCGCAGATTATCCAGCGTTACTTCACAACAACGGATAATGTCATGGATCTCTTTGAACACATCTTTAAAGAAATGTTCAACGAAAACATTGTGGTGGCGGGCAAGGTTAATCTCTTGAATTTTGCCAATCTAGCAGCCTATCAGTTCTTTGACCAACCGCAAAAGGTGGCCTTGGAGATTCGTGAGGGGTTGCGTGAAGATCAGATGCAAAATGTCCGTGTTGCAGACAGTCAAGAGTCCTGTCTAGCTGACCTAGCGGTGATTAGTAGCAAGTTTCTCATTCCTTATCGGGGAGTTGGAATTCTAGCCATTATCGGTCCAGTCAATCTGGATTACCAGCAGCTAATCAACCAAGTCAATGTGGTCAATCGTGTTTTGACCATGAAGTTGACAGATTTTTACCGCTACCTCAGCAGTAATCATTACGAAGTACATTAAGATTGAAATCATTAAAGGAGGCGAAAATGGCCCAAGATATAAAAAATGAAGAAGTAGAAGAAGTCCAAGAAGAGGAAGTTGTGGAAACGGTAGAAGAAACAACTCCTGAGAAGTCTGAGTTGGACTTGGCAAATGAACGTGCAGATGAGTTCGAAAATAAATACCTTCGCGCTCATGCAGAAATGCAAAATATCCAACGCCGTGCCAATGAAGAGCGTCAAAACTTGCAACGTTATCGTAGCCAGGACTTGGCAAAAGCAATTCTCCCTTCTTTGGATAACCTAGAGCGTGCACTCGCAGTTGAAGGTTTGACAGATGATGTGAAGAAGGGCTTGGAAATGGTGCAAGAAAGCTTGATTCATGCTTTGAAAGAAGAAGGAATTGAAGAAATCGCAGCTGATGGCGAATTTGACCATAACTACCATATGGCCATCCAAACTCTCCCAGCAGACGATGAACACCCAGCAGATACCATCGCTCAAGTCTTCCAAAAAGGCTACAAACTCCATGACCGCATCCTAAGACCGGCAATGGTGGTTGTTTACAACTAAGATACAAAGCCCGTAAAAAGCTCACAGTAAAAATAGGAGATTGACGAAGTGTTCGATGAACACAAGGAAATCTATCTTTTTTACCCAGAGCTTAGGGCGTGTTCAATTAGGCAATTCTGACGGTTGCAACATATATAATAGAAAATTTGTCCGAAACGACAATAAACTATGAAGAAAGATAAGAGGCAAGCCGGAGGCTTGCAAGGAAGATATTTCCCGCCGTGGTGAAAGTTTCAGTAGCTTCTGCTACTGAAACAGGGGATTTTTGAGACAATAGGCTCAAAAATAAGTGATGAAATCCCGTAGGGAGTTGCTCACGTCCCCACCACTTAAGGGGAATATCAAAAAATCAAAATTCGAATTAAAATTTAAGGAGAAAAACACATGTCTAAAATTATCGGTATTGACTTAGGTACAACAAACTCAGCAGTAGCAGTTCTTGAAGGAACTGAAAGCAAAATCATCGCAAACCCAGAAGGAAACCGCACAACTCCATCTGTAGTATCATTCAAAAACGGTGAAATCATCGTTGGTGATGCCGCAAAACGTCAAGCAGTTACAAACCCAGATACAGTTATCTCTATCAAATCTAAGATGGGAACTTCTGAAAAAGTTTCTGCTAACGGTAAAGAATACACTCCACAAGAAATCTCAGCTATGATTCTTCAATACTTGAAAGGCTACGCTGAAGACTACCTTGGTGAAAAAGTAACTAAAGCAGTTATCACAGTTCCAGCTTACTTCAACGATGCTCAACGTCAAGCAACAAAAGACGCTGGTAAAATCGCTGGTCTTGAAGTAGAACGTATCGTCAACGAACCAACAGCAGCAGCCCTTGCTTATGGTTTGGATAAGACTGATAAAGAAGAAAAAATCTTGGTATTCGACCTTGGTGGTGGTACATTCGACGTATCTATCCTTGAATTGGGTGATGGTGTCTTCGATGTATTGTCAACTGCAGGGGACAACAAACTTGGTGGTGACGACTTTGACCAAAAAATCATCGACCACTTGGTAGCAGAATTCAAGAAAGAAAACGGTATTGACTTGTCTACTGACAAGATGGCAATGCAACGTTTGAAAGATGCAGCTGAAAAAGCGAAGAAAGACCTTTCTGGTGTGACTTCAACTCAAATCAGCTTGCCATTTATCACTGCAGGTGAGGCTGGACCTCTTCACTTGGAAATGACCTTGACTCGTGCGAAATTTGACGATTTGACTCGTGACCTTGTAGAACGTACAAAAGTTCCAGTTCGTCAAGCCCTTTCAGATGCAGGTTTGAGCTTGTCAGAAATCGACGAAGTTATCCTTGTTGGTGGTTCAACTCGTATCCCAGCCGTTGTAGAAGCTGTTAAAGCTGAAACTGGTAAAGAACCAAACAAATCAGTAAACCCTGACGAAGTAGTTGCTATGGGTGCTGCCATCCAAGGTGGTGTGATCACTGGTGATGTCAAAGACGTTGTCCTTCTTGACGTAACACCATTGTCACTTGGTATCGAAACAATGGGTGGAGTATTTACAAAACTTATCGATCGCAACACTACAATTCCAACATCTAAATCACAAGTCTTCTCAACTGCAGCAGACAACCAACCAGCCGTTGATATCCACGTTCTTCAAGGTGAACGCCCAATGGCAGCAGATAACAAGACTCTTGGACGTTTCCAATTGACAGATATCCCAGCTGCACCTCGTGGAATTCCTCAAATCGAAGTAACATTTGACATCGACAAGAACGGTATCGTGTCTGTTAAGGCCAAAGACCTTGGAACTCAAAAAGAACAAACAATTGTTATCCAATCTAACTCAGGTTTGACTGATGAAGAAATCGACCGCATGATGAAAGATGCAGAAGCAAACGCTGAAGCAGATAAGAAACGTAAAGAAGAAGTTGACCTTCGTAACGAAGTAGACCAAGCTATCTTTGCAACTGAAAAGACTATCAAGGAAACTGAAGGCAAAGGATTCGACGCAGAACGTGATGCTGCCCAAGCTGCCCTTGATGACCTTAAAAAAGCTCAAGAAGACAACAACTTGGACGAAATGAAAGCAAAACTTGAAGCATTGAACGAAAAAGCTCAAGGACTTGCTGTTAAACTCTACGAACAAGCCGCAGCAGCGCAACAAGCTCAAGCAGGAGCAGAAGGCGCACAAGCAACCGGAAACGCAGGCGATGACGTCGTAGACGGAGAGTTTACGGAGAAATAAAATAGTCCAGTGGACTATTTTATCCCGAGCTTGAAAATCAGGAGAGCGAGGTAGGTAAGAATGACTAATCACTAAACTGATTGTCCTTCTACGGTGCTTTACTTAAATGTTAATGATGATAAGAAGAAATCCAGAGGTTGCAACCCAGCCTCTGTTTTTCGGTAAAAAGGGACTTACATAATTTGTTTGTGGTTTGTCTCGTCAATATATAAAGAAAGGAATTGAACCCGACCTAGATTGAGGATTCGTTCCGTAATATTAACAGAAAGGAACAAGGGTGTTCGAGTAACTGAACACGGGCTACGGACTGTGCCAAAAAGATAGTTTTTCTAGGACGCAAGCGTCCGTCGTCAAAACCCCTATTTTGGCTGTGTCCGTTTGACGCCCTTTGTATCTTGAATTATGAACAATACTGAATTTTATGATCGTCTGGGGGTGTCAAAAAACGCTTCGGCAGACGAGATCAAAAAGGCTTATCGTAAGCTTTCGAAAAAATATCACCCAGATATCAACAAGGAGCCTGGTGCTGAGGAAAAGTACAAGGAAGTTCAAGAAGCCTATGAGACTTTGAGTGACGACCAAAAACGTGCTGCCTATGACCAATACGGTGCTGCTGGAGCCAACGGTGGTTTTGGTGGAGCTGGTGGTTTCGGCGGTTTCGATGGGGCAGGAGGCTTCGGTGGTTTTGAAGATATCTTCTCAAGTTTCTTCGGCGGAGGCGGTGCTTCGCGCAATCCAAATGCTCCTCGTCAAGGGGATGATCTCCAGTATCGTGTGAATTTGACCTTTGAAGAAGCTATTTTTGGAGCTGAAAAAGAGGTTAAGTACAATCGTGAAGCAAGCTGTCGTACATGTAATGGCTCAGGTGCTAAGCCAGGAACAAGTCCAGTCACTTGTGGACGCTGTCATGGCGCTGGTGTCATTAATGTCGATACGCAAACTCCTCTTGGTATGATGCGTCGCCAAGTAACCTGTGATGTCTGTCATGGTCGCGGAAAAGAAATCAAAGATCCATGTACAACTTGTCACGGAACAGGTCATGAAAAACAAGCTCATAGTGTACATGTAAAAATCCCTGCTGGTGTGGAAACAGGTCAACAAATTCGCCTAGCTGGTCAAGGTGAAGCTGGATTTAACGGTGGACCTTATGGTGACTTGTATGTAGTGGTTTCTGTGGAAGCCAGCGACAAGTTTGAACGTGAAGGAACGACTATCTTCTACAATCTCAACCTCAACTTTGTCCAAGCAGCTCTTGGTGACACAGTTGATATCCCAACTGTTCATGGTGATGTTGAATTGGTTATTCCAGAGGGAACGCAGACTGGTAAGAAATTCCGCCTACGTGGCAAGGGAGCACCAAGCCTTCGTGGTGGTGCAGTTGGTGATCAATACGTTACTGTCAATGTCGTAACGCCGACAGGCTTGAACGACCGCCAAAAAGCAGCCTTGAAAGAATTCGCAGCTGCTGGTGATTTAAAAGTCAATCCAAAGAAAAAGGGCTTCTTTGACCATATTAAAGATGCCTTTGAAGGAGAATAAAGCAAAAAGAGCCGTTGGGCTCTTTTTGTTTATAGATTTTTTAAAACTTTCCTTAAGTAATGACGGACGGTAGCGACCTTCTTCGAAGTTCCATACCTAAACTTTGAGCCTAGGTCTCAAAGTTTCCGGACACCTGAAACCAAGCTGTTTCAGGTGTTTTCATTACGGCGGAAAGTCTTCGATTTAGTTGTGAAATGGTGAATAATACTCTTCAAAAATCTCTTCAAACCACGTCAGCGTCGGCTTGTCTACAACCTCAAAACCGTGTTTTGAGCTGACTTCGTCAGTTCTATCCACAACCTTAAAACGGTGTTTTGAGCACCCTGCGACTAGCTTTCTAGTTTGCTCTTTGATTTTTATTGAGTATGAGTTGCCTAAATTATGATGTATAGTTGATGGGATATAACTTGTTTACCTTTTAAAAAAGAGCCGTTGGGCTCTTTTTACTTATCTTCAGTTTCCTGTGTTTCTTTGATCACAGCTAGTCTAGTCTGGATATCTTTTTCCAAGACCTTAAACTTGTAAGTCAGGTCTTCTTGGTATTCTTTGATGAGTTCTTTTTGTTGGTCGATGATTTGCAGGCTGTTTTGGATAATATCCACATCGTCCTTGATAGCTTGAACGCGGTCAGTGGTATTCAAGACTTCATCTGTGATGGTTTGGCGATTTTTTGTGACCAGATAACTTCCGGCTGCAGCTCCTGCAAATAGCAGTAGGTTGGATAATTTCATGGCAACTCCTTAGGCGTTTTTGATGGTTTCAGCGACTTGGGCAAGTTTGTCAAAGTCTGGTTCGTGGGCGATAAAATCAATCTTGAGGTCATCGTCCGCACTGTAGCGAGGCACGAGGTGAACGTGGGTATGAAAGACGGTTTGACCAGCGACTTCTTCACAGTTAGCAATGATATTCATACCAGCAGCCTTGGTAGCTTTCATGACTTTTTGAGCTACTTTTGGTACTTGGGCAAAGAGTTGGCTGGCGCTAGTAGCATCCATTTCTAAAAGATTGCGATAGTGTTCTTTGGGTACGACCAAGGTGTGTCCTGGTGTCACTTGAGAGATATCAAGAAAGGCAAGAACCTGCTCATCTTCGTATACTTTTGAAGCAGGAATTTCCCCTGCGATGATTTTACAAAAAATGCAATCTGACATAAAATCTACCTCTACTGTATTGAATTTTGATATAATATAGCTACATTATACCAGATTTGGAGAAAATATGTTAGAAATTAAAAACCTGACAGGTGGCTATGTCCATGTCCCTGTCTTGAAAGATGTGTCCTTTACTGTTGAAAGTGGGCAGTTGGTCGGTTTGATTGGTCTCAATGGTGCTGGGAAATCGACGACTATTAATGAGATTATCGGTCTGTTGACACCTTATAGTGGTTCCATCAATATCAATGGCCTGACCCTGCAAGAAGACGCGACTAGCTACCGCAAGCAAATTGGCTACATTCCTGAGACACCTAGTCTGTATGAGGAATTGACCCTCAGAGAGCATATCGAAACGGTTGCCATGGCTTATGGTATTGAGCAAAAAGTGGCTTTTGATCGAGTGGAACCTTTGTTAAAAATGTTCCGTCTGGACCAGAAATTAGATTGGTTCCCTGTTCATTTTTCAAAAGGGATGAAGCAGAAGGTCATGATTATTTGTGCTTTTGTGGTGGATCCGAGTCTTTTCATCGTGGATGAGCCTTTCCTTGGTCTCGATCCGCTGGCTATTGCTGACTTGATTCAGCTTTTGGAAGTGGAAAAGCAAAAAGGCAAGTCTATTCTCATGAGTACCCACGTGCTGGATTCGGCGGAGAAGATGTGTGATGCCTTTGTCATTCTTCACAAGGGGGAGGTGCGTGCTAAGGGAAATCTCCTGCAACTGCGCGAAGCCTTTGATATGCCTGAGGCTAGTTTGAATGATATTTACTTGGCTCTGACCAAAGAGGAGGAGCTATGAAAGACTTGTTTTTAAAGAGAAAGCAGGCTTTTCGTAAGGAGTGTGTCGGTTATCTGCGCTATGTTCTCAATGACCACTTTGTATTGTTCCTGCTTGTCCTGCTGGGCTTTCTAGCCTACCAGTACAGTCAACTCTTACAAGATTTTCCTGAAAATCATTGGCCTATCCTTTTGTTTGTAGGAATTACCTCTGTTTTACTGTTGCTTTGGGGAGGAATTGCCACCTATATGGAGGCTCCAGACAAGCTCTTTCTCTTGGTTGGAGAAGAGGAAATCAAGCTCCATCTCAAGCGTCAAACTGGCATTTCCCTAGTCTTTTGGCTCTTTGTCCAGACCCTTTTCTTGCTGTTATTTGCGCCTTTATTTTTAGCAATGGGCTATGGCTTGCCTGTTTTTCTGGTCTATGTGCTTTTATTGGGAGTAGGTAAATATTTCCTCTTTCGTCAAAAGGCCAGCAAATTTTTCACGGAAACTGGACTGGACTGGGACTATGTCATTTCCCAAGAAAGCAAGCGTAAGCAAGTCTTGCTTCGTTTCTTTGCCCTCTTTACGCAGGTCAAGGGAATTTCAAACAGCGTCAAGCGTCGTGCCTATCTGGACTTTATCCTAAAGGCTGTTCAGAAGGTGCCTGGGAAGATTTGGCAAAATCTCTATCTGCGTTCTTATCTGCGAAATGGAGACCTCTTTGCCCTCAGTCTCCGTCTGCTCTTGCTTTCCATACTGGCGCAGGTCTTTATCGAGCAAGCTTGGATTGCGACAGCAGTGGTAGTTCTCTTTAACTACCTCTTGCTCTTCCAGTTGCTGGCCCTCTATCATGCCTTTGACTACCAGTATTTGACCCAACTCTTTCCACTGGACAAGGGGCAAAAGGAAAAAGGCTTGCAGGCGGTAGTCCGAGGATTGACCAGTTTTGTTTTACTTGTGGAATTAGTTGTTGGGTTGATTACCTTCCAAGAAAAACTAGCCCTTCTAGCCTTGCTGGGAGCTGGTTTGGTTTTACTAGTCTTGTACTTACCTTATCAGGTAAAACGTCAGATGCAGGACTAATATTGCTTATATGATATTAAAAAAGAAGTTGAGTTCAGTTTGTCTCAACTTCTTTTATTTTCTACAGGATAATGGTTGGTCCGTAGAGACTCAACTTGGTCTTGACTTGGTCAAAGTGGAAGCGGTCATAGGCCCGCCAAGCGGCGCGAGTAGGAGCATCTGGATCAAGAGCGCTGAGTCCCATGAGAAGACTGGAAGTCTGGTAAAATTTTTCCAGTTCAATCAAGACTCGATTATCCACTGTTTCAGCCTTGGCTAGAAAGCCAAGAATAGAGTTTAATTGCTCCTGAAAGCGGACGTCGTCAGCGCTTGCCTGTTTGCATGCTTGGTAGGCTTTGTTTAAATCCGTAATCAAAGTCTGAGCTCTTTTGATGGGGTCTGTATCTGTCATGAGAATTCCTCCTTTAATCTGGCTGCTAGTCTTGTTTCTAGCAACTGTGTTTTGATACTGTCAGTCTATCACTTTTATCTCCTTTTTCGCCTTCAAATCTTTAATTGTTCTTGAAATGTCTTGAATGGCAATGAGTAGATTTTATGATAAAATAGTTGTAACCTCATCATGATGTTGTAGAAAAATAATCCTTTTAGGAGCTTTCAAAGACTGTTTAGGATTGGGTGTGCTTGTGCTAGACCTTTTCTGTTATTCTTTTCTTAGGAGGAGAATCCAATGAAACATATGATTATTCAGACACAGAAAACAGTCTATAAAGTAAACGTCGACGATATCTACTATATCCAAATGCATCCAACTAAAGCACATACCGTACAGATTGTTACAGAAGAAGCTAGTTTTAATATGGTTCAAAATTTAAGTAATCTTGAGAACCAATATGGGGAAACCTTGATGAGATGTCATCGAAATTGTTTGGTCAATCTTGATAAAGTAAAATCGATTGATTTTCAAGAAAGAATCCTTTTTCTTGGAGAAGAAGGTCAATACGCTGTCAAGTATTCCAGACGTCGCTATAGAGAAATTCGTCAAAAATGGTTGAAAGAGGGAGAGTAAAAAGATGAGAATATTTGTTTTAGAAGATGATTTTTCCCAGCAGACTAGGATTGAAACGACGATTGAGAAACTTTTGAAAGCACATCATATCACTCCCAGCTCTTTTGAGATCTTTGGCAAGCCAGACCAACTGCTGGCAGAGGTGCATGAGAAGGGATCCCATCAGCTATTCTTTTTGGACATTGAGATTCGAAATGAGGAGATGAAAGGCTTAGAAGTGGCAAGAAAGATTCGGGATCGGGACCCTTATGCCTTGATCGTCTTTGTGACGACTCACTCGGAGTTTATGCCCCTGTCCTTTCGCTACCAAGTGTCTGCTTTGGACTACATTGATAAGGCCTTGTCGGCAGAGGAATTTGAATCTCGGATCGAGACAGCCCTCCTCTATGCCAATAGTCAAGATAGTAAAAGTCTGGCGGAAGATTGCTTTTACTTTAAATCAAAATTTGCCCAATTCCAGTATCCTTTTAAAGAGGTTTATTATCTCGAAACATCGCCCAGAGCTCATCGTGTCATTCTCTATACCAAGACGGATAGGCTGGAATTTACGGCGAGTTTAGAGGAAGTTCTCAAGCAGGAGCCCCGTCTCTTGCAATGCCATCGCTCTTTTCTCATCAATCCAGCCAATGTGGTTCGTTTAGATAAGAAAGAAAAACTACTTTACTTTCCCAATGGTGGAAGCTGTCTGATTGCGCGCTATAAGGTCAGGGAAGTGTCTGAGGCTATCAATAACTTACACTGAGTGAGGAGAATTTATGTATATTTTTTGGATGATATTGTATTCACTAGCTATTAGTGGGCTAGAAATTATCATGTTCTTTAAGGTAGATGGAATTAGTCTCACTTTCGATAGAATTTTTAAGGCCTTTCTTCTAAAATTTCTTATAGCAGCAATTGTTACAACTTTTAAATTTTTAGTCTTGACTGACTATCTGTCATACTTTATAGAACCCTTGTTCGGCATCAGCTTGTCTTCCTTATTGTTAAGAGGGCTTCCTAAAAAATTCCTTTTCTTTTATGGTCTCTTTCCAATTGTATTGATGGATATTTTTTACAGAAGTGTCTCCTATTTTGTGTTTCCGTTTTTGGGGAAAGGGCTTGTAGATGGATATGGAAATCCTCTCTTTTTGTTGATTATGATATTCGTTTACTCCATAGTATTAGTCTTTTTGAAATGGTTGGACTATGATTTCACTAGCTTGAGAAGGGAGAGCCTAGATAAAGATTTTCAAAAATCCTTGACTAAGATTAACTGGATAATGGGGGCTTACTTTCTAGTCATGGAAAGTCTGTCTTACTTTGAATATGCATACGATATCCAATCAAAGACTGTTCGCCATCTCATCCTAGTTTTTTACCTCCTTTTTTTTATGGGGATTATCAAGAAATTGGATACCTATTTGAAGGAAAAACTTCAGGAGAAACTGAACCAAGAACAGGCTTTGCGCTACAGAGATATGGAGCGCTATAGTCTGCATATAGAGGAGCTTTATAAGGAAGTACGGAGCTTTCGTCATGATTATACAAACCTCTTGACCAGCTTACGTCTGGGTATTGAAGAGGAGGATATGGAGCAGATAAAAGAGGTCTACGACTCGGTCTTAAAGGATTCTAGTCAGAAATTGCAGGACAATAAATATGATCTGGGCCGATTGGTGAATATTCGCGACCGTGCCCTCAAAAGTCTTCTAGCAGGAAAATTTATAAAAGCTAGAGAAAAGGATATTGTCTTTAATGTCGAAGTTCCTGAGGAGATTCAGGTCGAGGGGATGAGACTACTTGATTTTCTAACCATTGTGTCTATCCTTTGTGACAATGCTATTGAAGCCAGTGTAGAGGCCAGTCAACCTCATGTTTCAATTGCCTTTTTAAAAAATGGAGAACAGGAGACCTTTATCATTGAAAACTCCATCAAAGAAGAGAGCATCGATATTTCTGAGATTTTCTCCTTTGGAGCCAGTTCTAAAGGGGAGGAGAGAGGAGTTGGTCTCTATACCGTTATGAAGCTTGTGGAAACTTATCCTAATACTAGTTTAAATACCACCTGTCAAAATCAAGTCTTTCGTCAGGTACTTACTGTGATACATACAGAATGATGAAAAAAATAAGACCGAGAGTTCTTTTATCTCGATCTTATTTTTTATAGTTGTATTGGCTGATGAAGTCCTTGTGTGATGCTATGAGAATATCTACTAACGCTATAAAAGAAATCTTCCCACCATCCTCCACCTGTAATTTGGTTGAGTTCGGTAGTTGTTAGTTCTTGAAATGAAGTTAGGTTTTGATTCTTATCCATGTTATGATTCTCCTTTTTGATAAGATAATAAATAGTTATAGAGTGTTATCTGAAAATTAATCAGAATGGGTTAAAATTTTATCTTTGAAATAATCGAAATATGTTTTCTTTGCAGTTACACTAGTGACGCGACCTTGTAAGCCATATTGGATGAGTTTACTATCCTCATTAGATAGTTTTGCAAGAGCGGTTAATTTAAAGAGATTACCTTGCTCTGTTCTGGTAGGAGTTTGATCAATTGTCTGAAGTTGGCCGATGATGGTAATGCCGTGATTTCCAATCTTCTCCAGTTTTAATCTTACAGTTTGTCCTTTATCTAGTAGAGGTAGATAGTCAGAAGATACGTAGTAAGTGATTAGTACTTCTCTTGTATTTGTGATGATAGGGAATATTTGAGCAATTTCTGTACCAGTTGGAATTCTATTTTTACCTTCAAATTCGCTGTTCAGATGAACGATACCTTTACTTGGAGCGGTTAAAGTATTGTTTTCTAAGCGTTGCGTTGCTTGATCTAGTTGTACTTTTAATTCTGTTAATTGATTCTCCACGGTTAGTTGTTGCTGTGAGGCTGTTTGTAAAAACTGAGTGCGGAGTACTTCAATTTTGGTTGCTAAACTATTATCATAAGTTGCTACACTTCCGATACCAGCTTGCTGGATTTTGAGGCTTGCGATAGATGATTCAAGACTTGCAACGTTTTGATTAATTTGAGATAAAAACGGCTCCTCTGCAGTTCCTTGTGTTTGTCCTTGTGAGGCTACAAGATAACGATTCAAAATTGACTGGTGCGGATTGCCAGTTGGTAAGCGTGCTCTGTTATTTATGATAGCATCTCTCAACTCTTGATATTCTCCAATTTGTTGTTGAACTTTTGTAATTTCTTGTTCGATGGCTGATGAACTGCTATTGGCAAGATTAGCTTGATTTGAAACCTCAGTGTTAGTCTTTGTGATACCCAGTTCAATATCATGGGATTGTTTAGTAAAATTCATAAAGGTATTATGGTAGCCAAATTCATCCTTGCCAGAAAAAAGATCAGTCGCTGTTTCTAAGCTTTGTTTCAAAATTCCAAGTCCTTCTTTTTGCTTCTCAAGTCTTTGTAATTGAGTTTCTAAGGCAGTTTTCTGACTTTCTTCCATTGTTTCAGAGTATTTGATGAGTAAGTCACCTTTTTCAACTACTTGATTTGCCACTAAATGATTAGCAAGGATAGGATTATCACTTGTTGACTGAATAGATGCAATGACACTTGTAGGGGCGATTTCTCCTTGGGAAGTGACAGTAATTTCTTTTGTGGCAACAAGGGAGAAAATCAAGATGAAAGTAAACAGTAATGAAAGAGGTATGATTAATACTGTCGCATAGTTATGGTAACGTCTCTGATAAAACTCGACGCTTCTAAAAAGATTAGGATTCATGACATTCTCCTTATTTATTGAATAGATGATGGTAGAAGCCTTGCGCCTGCATTAACTCTTGGTGACTACCCACTTCAATGATTTTCCCCTGGTCGAGAACAATAACACGGTTGGTTCGTTCGGCTATACTGAGACGATGGGCTACAAAGAGAATGGTTTTATCAGTTAGGGACATAAGATTATCTATAACTTTTTTCTCAGTCAAGACATCAAGACCGCTAGTAGCTTCATCTAGTATTAAAACAGGAGCTTTAGTTAAAAGAGCACGAGCGAGAGCGATTCGTTGCTTTTGTCCTCCTGATAGGCCAGCTCCATCAGAGAGCTGAGTTTGATAGCCCATAGGCATTCTTTCAATGTCTTGACGGATTTCAGCTAATTCACAAGCTCTTAGAATATCTTCTTGGCTAATCATATGATTACCGCCCAAGGTTAAATTTTCCAAGATAGAGCCATTAAAGATATAGGCTTGTTGGGGTAGGTAATTAATATGACGGCGCAAGACTTTCTTATCAATGTTTTTAATATCCTGATGATTGATGGAAATATGTCCTTTGTAGGGTTCAAAGAAATTGACAATCATTTTGGCTAAAGTTGTTTTACCAGAACCACTGACTCCAACTAGGCTAACCTTATCTCCTTGTTTAATCGTGAGATTAATATCTGTTAAGGTATCTCGTCCAAAACCATACTTATAAGAAAGGTCATCAAATTCAATATCGCCCATCAAAAAATGTGAATGGACAGGGTTTTCTTGAACTTGAAATTCAGATTCGACTAGATAGACCTCGTTCAAGCGGTTATTAGCGACCTTCGCAGATTGGAGTTTGGTTTGGAGGTTGATAATATTTTCCATAGGAGTTGTAAAGTAAGAAAGAAGTGTGTTAAAGGTAATCAGCTGACCAATAGAAATTTTACTCGACATGACTAATTGAGCGCCAAACCATAGGATAAGGATATTCAGAACTAATTTTGTTCCCTGCTTTAAACTCGTTTGTAAAATAGAATATTTACTGAGCTTAAAGGATTTTTCCAAATAATCTACAAATTCGCTGTCTATATTTTGATAGCGATTTTCTTCACTCGTGAGCGACTTTATAGTTTCAATCCCGTTGATATCTTCGATAATGGCAGAGCTAACCATAGAATTACTTTGCATGACATCATGGTTCATTTTTTCGAAAGGCTTCATAAAAGAAAAGATGATGAACATGTATATAGGAATGGAAATAAGAGAAAGAAGGAAGAGATTAGGGTTTTGTGCCAGTAAGACGCCTCCTACAAGAATCAGAATAGAAACATCCAGAAAAAGAGAAAGAATGGTAGAAGCCAAGGCATCTATAATAGAGTTAGCATCTGTGAACCGTGAAATGATTTCTCCTGTACGACGTGTCGCAAAGAAAGACATAGGAAGTTCAAAAATATGGCGAATATAGGATAAAATCACATCAATACTTAATCTTTGACTCAGAACGGTTAGGAGATAATCTCTGGAGAAGCCCATGACTTGTTGGAGGATATAAGTGATAACTAGACCAACTGAGATGATTCCTAAAGTTGATTTCATCTGATTTGGGATGTATTCATCCAAGATTCCTTGGAGATAATAAGAACCACCTATATTGATAATAGTGACCAATAAGCTTGAGAGAACAATGTAAGTAATGAGAGATTTTTGTTTGAAAATCAGAGGAAGGAAGCTTAGTAGACCATTCTTTTTATCTTTATGGGGTTGATAGCTGGGTTTGGGAGCTAGAAAAATAGCTACTCCAGTCCATTCAGAGAAAAAGCGTTCTTTTGACATTTTGGTGATTTTTACAGAAGGGTCAGGATCACCAATAATCAGATAGTCTTTCTTTGTTTGATAGACAACATAGTAATGTTGGAGTTTTCCTTCTTTGTTAACGTGAACGATAAATGGATAGGGGACATCACTCAGGTCAAAGAGAGTTTTATCTGCTTGAACAGGTCTTGTTTCAAAGCCCATTTCATCAGCGGCTTTTACAATGCCAAGAGCAGTCGTCCCTTCTTTATTGGTCTTTGCAAGTTCTCTCAAGTGAGCTAGAGAAAAATCTGAACCATAGAATTTAGCAATCGAGGCTAAGGCAGCAACACCGCAGTCTCTAGCATCTATTTGAGGAACAAATGTACGTTTATAAGAAGTCATTGGCAATTCCTTTCATATAGTAGATAGGTCTATTATGACATAAAAACAATTTTGTGCTTTATGAAATCTTGAATAGTCATTGAAACTTCCTGAATGGTAAAAAATGATTAGAAATTATCTTTTTTTTAATTTAGAGGTGGTTTCAAATAAAAAAGCTAATTCAAGATGTTTCGATGGCAATTCAAGATTTGGATGAAAAATTTAAAAAAACAATGATACACTAAACTTGTCAAAGTTGCAACAAGACAAAAAAGAAATGTATTAATCTTATAGGTTTTATTCATAGTAAATACTTATAAGGTATATTGTATGGATCAAGTTAGAGTGTATATCAATTTTGTAAAATGGGGGCTTGATGAAATTTCAAAACTGTAGTTCGCAATTTGGCCTATGTTTATTTGGTCTGTACTTAGTTGTAGACCATCAGGATTTATTAAACTTTATTATTGGATGTACGTTAATTATTACTTCCATTATATCGTGTCATGTTAATTATAAGAAATACAAAAGGAGAAAAAATGATTGATTTAGCTATTAATGACTTAGAAAATGTTGTTGGCGGAGGAAATGCGTTGTCTTGTGCGACCGGAATTGGCATGAGTGGTGCCATTTTAGCAGCCGCTTCAGGTCCGATTGGCTGGGGAACTTTTGCACTGCTGGCGGTTGGAGCAGCTGCTACTGGATTTGGAACAGGATATTCTTGTGGTGCATGGTATCACACTGGTGATTAAGGAGATAATTATGAAAAATATTGATCAAACTACTCTAGAAGAAATTTCTGGAGGTGGGAACATTGCTGATTGTGCGTATGGTATTGGTGGCAGTGCGTTAGCAATTGTGGCAGGACCTGCTGGTTGGGCAGGTTTGCTTGCGGCAGGTGTAGCTGGTTTTAAATTAGGCTATGCATGTACTAGTTTATATCTTCACGGGGATTAATTTATTATTTTCATTGTTTAATTACTCCTCAACATTTTAAATATACAATATTGTGACTCAACTTGTGGTTTTGATATAGTTTTAATAGAGCCTAAGATAACAATCTCTCTGACTCATGCAAAAAGCAACGGCTTTAAAACCGTTGCTTTTTGCCTTGTTATGTGACTATTAGTCCGTGCTATAATCAACGTAGAACAGATGATAAAATAGGATTTCTTATTCATTTAATGAACCTCACGTACTATGGTATTTAGTTTCGAACCCAAGAAATATTCTTCAAACTACTGCAACATCATCTCGCTGTAAAGCAGTATTGTCTGTAACTATTTTCCTAGTTTTCTTTAAATATTGATTTTTGATTGAAGACAAGAATGGTAAGCTCATTAACAATTTTCCAAAAAAATCGTGATAATATATATTATTTTTGATTTCTGAATAGTATTCGTTATGTTGGTAAGAAGAAAGTTTTTGCAATTCAAGACGTTTCGATGATAATTCAAGATTTGGATGAAAAAAATAAAAAATAATGATATACTAAGCTTATCAAGGTTGAAACAGGACAAAAATAAAAAAGGAGTATTTGTCATGGGTACAAAAATGATGTCAGAATTTTCTGTTATGGATAATGAAATGCTTGCTTGCGTTGAAGGTGGAGATATTGATTGGGGAAGAAAAATTAGTTGTGCAGCAGGGGTTGCATATGGCGCAATTGATGGGTGTGCAACAACGGTTCGACATTTCTATTGGGAGTATTCGCTATATGAATAGGTGAAATTGGTGCTGTACTAAGTGGGATTGGTGGTGCACTCACCCGTTAGCATAGGAAAGGAGATAGTAATGAAAAAAATATTTGCAACAAAACGCAATGTATTCTTAGTGAGGTTGTTGTTTGGTCAGATACCTTTGGTAGTTTCTACTTATCTATTTCTATCTAGTCAGTTTTTAAATTTTTCCTTAGTTTTCCAATTTCTTTTAGTGGTTATTAACTTGGCTTCTATTTTGGTCACTGTTTACCTCACTAGGGAAATGAGGATAAGAGAGTTTGAAGATGATGATTTGGTTAGTCCTAGAACCAATCAACTCATGTTCATCGGCTTGACAGGTTTCATGTCAATTATTTGTTTGTATAGAGGTATCACAGCAGGAGAATTCTACCAACAACTAATCGCTTATATTAGTGCTATTCTCTGCTTGATTATTATGCTTTTGCTCATTTGGGGCTTGAAGTATTATAAAAAGTAGAGCTTAATGAAGTATAAAGGGGTAAGTGTTTTTGAAATACTTACCCTTTTATAATGAATTTTTTGCAATTCAAGATGTTTCGATGACCATTTAAGATTTATATGAATTTGTAATCTTAAATAAGGTAAGATAAAGATAACAAATGTAAAGGAGTATTCTTATGAAGAAACAAAAGATAAAATCGTTATTACTTGTACCACTTGTATTTGCATCTATTACTACGGGTGTTGTATATGCAGAAGAACAGCCTACTACTTCATCTATTCAGGCGAATGATAGTTCTGTTGTGGCACCAGATTTGCGATCGGGTACGGAAAATATGGAGCATAAACCTTCTGTTGTAACCCCAGAAGAGTATGAGAAGAATGTTACGGACTTTAAAAAGATAGATATTGAAGCCGTTCGTCAATCTTTTACAGAGGATCAGTTGGAACATACTATTTATTTTGGTAGAAAAACTTGCTCTCATTGTCGTCAATTTTCTCCTGAATTAAAAGAATTTAATAACTTGATTGAAAAGAAGTTAGAGTATTATGATTTGGATGGTAAGGATTTTGATGAGGAAGCGAGAGAGTTTCTATTTAAAAAAGTCGGTATTCCAGGAACACCAACAATTTTGTATTTAAGAAATGGACATCCGACATCTGGATGGGTTGGTGGCGGAGCAACTGCACAACAGGTTTATGATTATATGTACTCGAGAAACTCACCTAAGCAAACGGAGACAGTGAAATCTTCTGAGGAAACAGTAACTGAAAGTGTCCGTGATGAGAATACTAGAAGTGACAGCATGAATATTAGTGATAAAGTTGTAAGTGACAGCAAAGGTATGAGTGATGAAAAAAGAACCGAAATGAAAATATCCAATGCTAAGCCCAATTCTAATAGTGAAAATAGTGGGAAAGTGGAGAGTACAAACTCAGCTTCTGAAGTTAAAACTACTCAATCTGGAAATTTAGCAATGTTAGACAATAAGAATCCATTGGAAACTCCCAAACCTATTTTTGATGTTGCTCAAGAAAATAAAACTTCTTTAACTGATGTTAAGGGGACTGATTATGTAAGCAAATCTGTTACTTCGAATGAAAAATTATTACCGAAAACAGGAGAGGAAGAAAGTTACCAACTGCATCGGCTAGCTGTCGCGTTTTTTATGGCTTCTATAATGATTAAAGTGAAACAAAAAATTCATAAATAAAAATAGATGGTAAACAGGTGCAATGATATTATTTGTTTATAATAACATATGGCTAACATTTGTCTATAGACAAGAGTGAGAAGATAGGTGTATTTATTTTATATATAAAAGATTATAATTGTGTATGAAATGAATGATAAAAGGGTAAGCATGTTTTTCATGCTTGCTTTTTAGATTCATTGTACAATTCAAGATGTTTCGATGACAATTCAAGATTTGGGTGAAAAATTTAAAAGAACAGTGCTATACTAACATTGTCAAGGTTGCAACAGGACAAAAATTAAACATAAAAAAGGAGATATTCGTCATGGATACAAAAATGATGTCACAATTTGCAGTTATGGACACAGAGGTGCTTGCTTGCATTGAAGGTGGTAGAAAATTTGGTGATTGTGAAACTGCAATTGCTGCTGGAATTGGTGTAGGTGCTATTTTTGCGGGTCCCTTGGGAGGTATAGGTTTAGGTATGGTAGCAGCCGCTTACTACTGTTAATCATCATTTGAACCTTAGTATTTATAGCGATGCCAAACTTAATTTGGAGGTGAAAAAATGGATAAGAATAATATCAAGAAATTTGAAGTTGTTGATGCAGAGCTACTATCAACTGTTAGTGGTGGTGACTGGCGTTGTGTAGTAGGAACAGCAGGAGGTGCAATATTTGGAGGTGCACTTGCAGGTCCGTGGGGAGCGATTGGTATAGGCACGGTTACTAATATGTTTTTTTGTGCTACCCCTGTTAGTTAATACTTAGTGAAAATCAAAGAGTAAACTAGTAGGATAGTTACAGATAGCTAAAAACAGTGTTTTGAGGTTGTGGATAAGGCTGACGAAGTCAGCAACATATGCCTACTGAAAGGTGATGCTGATCTAGTTCGAAGGTCTTTTGGAAGAGTTTAAGAAACAAATAATTTATAGGTTAATGTAAAATTTAGAGTTTTTATGAAAGTTTTTATATTTTTGAAGTATATGCTAAATAATATCGATGTTACTGAATAGTTTAAATATAGGTTAGTCGATAGATAACACTCTGGTATTCTTGTTTAGAGTGGAATGGATGTTAGCTAGTATTAGAATTGAAAAATTACTTACTTAGTATATATTAAAGTAAAAGTGAAGGATGAAGTATCAATATGAAAAAGTATGTAGATTTTTTAGATTTATTTGCCCGAGTTGTAGTAATATTGACGTCTCTTTTTCTTTGTATAAGAGTACTCATGATTTCAACGGAACTCTGGAGAAACATTGTGGTACTGGTGAGTACTCCTGTTACAATCTATAGTCTGATAAAGCATAGATTAGATAAGAAAGTATAGAAAAATAAAGAACATTCATAGTAAGAAAACATTATGAAACTATTGATTTATAGAATTGTTTTACTTAATCTGTAAAAAACAGAATGATAGTAGGTATTCTCAAATATTTTAAGCAAGAAACAACTTTTACTTTTCATTGCAATCTTTCTTCTAAGTGTACTTGAGACGCTGGTTTATATTCATTTCTTCGCTATTTCTTCTGGCTCAGGGGTCCAACACTTGGCGGAAGTCAGCAGAGGAATTTCTCTGTCTTTGATTTTGGCTACCTCAGTTTTTGGCCCCATCCAGGAGGAACTCATTTTCAGAGGACTTCTTCAAGGTGCTGTTTTTGACAATTCTTGGTTAGGGCTTGTGCTAACTTCCTCTCTCTTTTCTTTCA
>CAURES010000004.1:0-38005 GCA_963523725.1 uncultured Streptococcus sp. | reverse complement strand
TAATCTGCTCCACACCATAGCCAATCAACCAATCCATAAACTGGGCTGCTGGAGCTGAACCTACAGGAGCCTGAGCCAGACAAATTCCCTCGCCCTTGTAGTTGATAACATAGACTGGATAGGACTTGGTGGCAGAAACAAATTCGCCGACACAGTCCGCCCCTACTTCCCTCGCATAACGGTCAATCTCCTCACCTAAAAAAGCATAGACACACTTCTTGGGCAAGTGCAAGTCCAGCCCCTCGTGATTGGGCATGATGACCGCCTGAGGATTGTCATCAAACTCTAAAATGGGAATCGCATGTTTCTGAATCATAAGCCACCTCCTCTGATTTTGTACTATTGTATCAAAAGCTGACCGAGTGTCAAGGAGGAAGCTGAGGAGAAAAAAGCATCCCAGTTACGAGATGCTTTGCAATTGCTTAATGAAGTAGACTTACTAGGATATAAAGTAGGTAAATGTGGGCTGGGTAAAAGATGATGAAACCTACAAAAAAACCTCCGCTGTTCCTTTTTACTTCTATTTCACAGGTATCTCCTTAATCACGCGCGCAGGATTACCAGCTAGGACAACGTTGTCGCCAAAGGACTTAGTGATTACAGCCCCTGCTCCAGCAACAACATTATTACCCAATGTCACTCCAGGAAGGACAATGACACCACCTCCAGCCCAGAAATTGTCACCGATGGTAATGGGCTTTCCGTATTCCACACCTGAATTGCGCTCCTCCGGGTCCAATGGATGGAGGGGAGTCAAGAACTGACAGTTGGGACCAATCATAGCATTGTCACCGATGCGAATCGGACAAACATCCAGCATGGTCAAGTTCCAATTAGAATAAAAATTTTTCCCTAGATGGATATTGACCCCATAATCGACCACCAGTCGTGGATTGACATAGAGATTTTGCCCAGTCGAGCCGAACCAATCCTTGATGATTTCGACTCCCTTCAAGGGATCTTCTTCCTTGTTAAAGGCAGACTGTTTTTGGCGAGAAGCCTGAGCCAAGGCACGCAGTTCTGGGTCCGATGGACGGTAAACCTCTCCCGTTATCATTTTCTGGTATTCACTGGTCATTGTATTCTTCTCCTTGTTCCCTACTATCATATCAAAATTTCTACGTGTCTGACTAGAATAAGGAGCACTTTCTACAATTGATACTCTTCGAAAATCAAATTCAAACCGCGTCAATGTCGCCTTGCCGTACTCAAGTACAGCCTGCGGCTAGTTTCCTAGTTTGCTCTTTGATTTTCATTGAGTATTAGATGCTTGTCTTTATCACATCCTATCTAGCTAAGCGAATACGGGTCACGATTCCATCTGGGTCTGTGATTTCCAACTGGCTCGATGTCAGCCATTTGATTGGTGCATCAACTTCTTGTGCTCGCAGGGCAATCGTTAACAATTCTTCTTTATGTGCGACTTCGATGACATAGTAGACCAAACCTGGCAAGCCTTGCTTACGCGGAGCCATACCTTTTCCTCCCCATTCGTTGACTGCTAAATGATGATGGTAATCCCCTGCCGCAATCCAACTAGCGCTAGGCACACTGAATTTATCCTCTAGCTCTAACGCCTTCTGATAAAACTGGCTGGACTTTCGACCATCCTTGACGGAAAGATGAATATGCCCCATTCTCGTACCATCTGCTAGGATAAAGGGCTCGACTCTTTCCCCAAACTCATAGATGTCCTGCGCCACAAGAGCCTCCGTCACTCCGATAATGCGTCCATCTTCTCGAATATCCCATGTGGAAACCGGCTTATCTCGATAGAGTTCAATGCCATTTCCCTCCAAATCCTCTAAGTAAAGGGCCTCACTGTAACCATGGTCTGCACCGCCCACAAGAGGAATCTGTAAATCTGTCAAGTGCTTCAAGACATCCGCCAAAGCCCTGCGTGTCGGCAAGAGAATAGCCAGATGGTAAAGACCATAATGTTCCCTTACTTCTCCACTCTCTTGTGCTTGAATCAGCTGTACCAAGGCTTTTCCACCAAGTCCTAGAATGGACTCTGTCTCAGTTTGAGATAGGATTTCTAAACCAAGCACTTGCTGATAAAAGGCTGTTTGACTGACCAAATCCTTTACATTCAAAGCTGCCTCTGCCAAATAAATGTGCCTCTTATATTCATAGGTCATAAATGGTCCTCTTTTTGTTGTAATTATTGTTATTACAACCATTATATAATTTCCATCAAGAAAGTCAATTCAGACAACTTGAAGCCTCTATTCTAACAAAAAGAGGCCAATGTTCGTCATCAACCTCTTTCTTATCGTTCATTCTTTTTGCTAAGTACGATAAATACTTTACCTATGACTTACTATCTTCAGCCTAGTTTACCCATTCACCATTGCCATTTACTTTATAACCGTCAGGTGTCGTTGTGCTGACTGCCAAAGCTCCTGAACCATATGCATAGTACCAGTACTTGCCTACTTTAAACCAACCTGTCTTCATGACACCTGATTGATCAAGATAATACCAAGTACCATTTTCCTTATACCAGCCTGTCTTCATAGCTCCTGAGCCATCAAAGTAGAACCATCTGCTACCATCTGTTCCCCAGCCTGTAAACATCGCGCCTGAACTATCAAGGAAATACCATGTTCCATCAACTTCTACAAATCCAGTCTGCATGACACCTAAATCATTCAAGTAGTACCATTTGCCACCCGTTTTCACCCAGCCTGTCTTCACATCACCAGACTCATAAAAATACCATTTACCATTAGATTGTACCCAGCCAGACTGACTAGATGTAGATGTTCTAAAATCTTTCAACGATTTTTCTACAACTGTAGCTTTACTTTTAACGGTTGAAAGGTTTGAGGCAGTCACTTCTGTATACTGAATAGCAGAACCATATCCACCAGCCAATTCCTCTGAAGAAGCATCATCACCTAAAGCTAAAGAAATCGTCGCTACTTGCTGAGAGCTAGCTGCATTTTTAAAGGCTGCGAGACCCACATAGGTAAATTTAGAATTGATCAAAACCTCATAATAACCTGTAAATTCTTTAGAGGTTCCACCCTTCTTTTTCGCTACATAATTCGCCTTCTCAGCATGCCAGTTTTCAATTGCTTTTAGAAAACCTTCATAGTTCACATCTAAAGCTTCTCCTCTTATACTATTACTAGATGGAAAAGCAGTCCAGATTTCTTTTGTAGAAAGACGCTCAGGTTTTAAAGCTACTGACACCTCAGTAGCTCGTACAAAAGCAGTTTTCTCAAGATCAGTAGACCATTTAATAGGGACATACTTATCTACCAAACCTTCATCAGCTGCTTCCTTACGAATCTTATTAATCGCGTCCAAAATAGATTGTTTATTTGGAGTTAAAAATTCTCCCTTGATTCCAACCAAAACGTTGCCACTAGAAGGTTTTAGCACCTCTGAGGTCAATACATTTTCATTTTTACCATTAATAGATTGTGTTGCCACCAGTCTGTCATTCGCAAAAACATCAGTTGTCAAAACTGCTCCTGCCAAGGTCAAAGCCAAGGCACTAGCAAATACAATTTTCTTCATCTTTTTCTCCTTTTATCCTTTAGATAGGACAGGTATTTTCAATATTAAATTATATCATATTTTCCTATTCTTTGCCCATTTCTACTAATGTTATAAGGCAAATACTATTCACCCCAAAAGTAGAAATTCTATCCTCTTATTTCACAACAAGCTCATAACGTGTCTTACTAGTGAAGATTTGACCGGCTTTGAGAATGACTTGATCTTTGAGGTCACTGTGAATAGCATCTGGTAAAGCTTGCGCTTCAAGGGCAATCCCATTGTGCTGTACCATTGGATGACCTCCTATGATGACACTTTCATCCACAAAGTTTGCTGTGTAGACCACAAAGCAAGGGGCCTCTGTCTTGAAAAGCAGGAAGCGACCTGAATTTTGGTCATAAAGGAAACCAGCATTGTCATGACCTGCAGGAAGGGCAAATGGATGATCCAAACCTGATACCAGCTGGATTTGCTCATCGTCCTCTGCAAAGATATCCTTGAGCAAAGTACCATTGTAGATGTGTTTCACTACATCACGATCAGCATCTGGAGTCTTAGCAGGAACACCGTCGGAAGCGATTGGGTAAATGCCCTCTGTATTTAGTTGGAAGACATGGCGGTCAATTGTCTGTGTGAAATCACCAGACAAGTTGAAATAGCTGTGGTTGGTTGGATTGACCAGCGTATCCTGATCGGTCGTTACCTTGTAGCTGATTTCATAGGCACCAGTTTCTTCCAAGTGGTAGCTAATCCAGATCTTGAGATTTCCAGGGAATCCTCCTGTCCCGTCTGTACGCTCTGTGTAGAGGGTCAAGCCATGGTCGCTCACTTCAACTAGTTCAAATAAACTTGTATCCCAACCTGTTGAACCACTGTGATTGCAGTTGCTAGCATTGTTGACCTCAAGGTCATAGGTCTTGCCATTAAGCTCAAATGTCGCACCTGCGATACGACCTGCCACAGGACCTACGCTGGCTCCATGCTTGGGACTATTGCCTACATAACTATCAAAGTCATCAAATCCTAAGATAACATTGGCAAAATTTCCAGCCTTATCAGGTGCGACATAGCGCAAGATGGTCGCACCATAAGTCATAACCTCAAGCTGGTAACCACCGTCCGTCTCAAAGCGATAGGCCAAGACATCCTTGCCCTCAACATTTCCAAATACACGCTCTGTGTATGCTTTCATTCTGTTCTCCTTTTACTATTTCTCTCAAGCAAACAAACCATAGAAAGCGAATTGACAATCTATGGTTTATCTGATAATTTACAAATCCTCTTGTCAAGAATTCATAAATATTGTCTTACTTTGGATATTCGTGGATGATAACACCTTGTACCACACGGTTTACTGTACCTGTAGGAGACGGTGTATCTGGTTTATTTTCTACCTTGAGTGAAGTCAATAGGGCAAAGAGTTGGGCATAAACGATGTAAGGGAAGACACGGTAAATATCATTCAAGACACCGCCACAACCAAGGGCAACTTCTTTAACATTTTCAAGATCAAAGGCTTGATCACTCAAAAGCACAACACGACGAGCAATCTGATCACCAGCCACTTCACGAACCAAGTCCAAGTCGTACTTGCGAGTGTAGTCTGTCGTTGTACCAAAGACCAAAACAACCGTATCTTCGTTGATAAGAGATTTTGGACCGTGACGGAAGCCAACTGGACTTTCATACATGGTCGCAACTTGGCCAGCTGTTAATTCCAAAATCTTGAGCTGAGCTTCATGAGCAAGACCGAAGAAAGGACCAGCTCCTAGATAGATGACACGGTTAAAGTCTAAGTCAACAAGTTCTTTGACATCTTCTGCATTGTCTAGAATTTTACGGGCAAGACTAGATACAACTTCAAAACGTTCAGCTTTCACAGCAAATTCTGTAGGATCAAAGACCAAGAGAGCTGTCAACATCATAGACGTAAAGCTAGAAGTCATGGCAAAGCCAGCATCATTAGAGGCAGCTGGTTGCAAAAGCAAGAGATTGCGGTCATCACCGTGGGCTTGAAGAGCCAACTTACCATCCGCTGCACAAGTAATCGTCACTTGATAAAGCTCATCCACCAAGGCTTTGGCCAAGTCAACAGTCGCCACACTTTCAGGCGAGTTCCCACTACGAGCAAAAGATACAAGGACAGTCGCCACATCTTTTTTCAAATAAGTTTCTGGATTGGCAACTATATCTGTTGTCGCAATGGCATTGAAATTCCATTTGCGTTCGTCATAGACTTCCTTAAAGTAAGGTACCAAGGTATCTCCTACATAAGCAGAAGTCCCAGCACCTGTCAAGATAACCTTGATATAGTCATGTTTATCAGCAATCCCTTGTAGAAAGGCTGCAATTTCTTCACGTTTTGCTTGATAAGATTCAAAAGCTTCTTTCCATACATCAGGTTGTTGGTAGATTTCACGTGTAGTGATTTCTGCACCCAATTCAATCAAGTCTTCTTTTGTATAATGTAGCATTGAGTTCCTCTTTTTCTATTAAATATGGGAATGGGAGTAAGCCCCATTCCCATGTATATTCTATATAAAATGCTCTAACGATTTTCACGTTGTCACATCGTATACTCAATGAAAATCAAAGAGCAAACTAGGAAACTAGCCGCAGGTTGCTCAAAGCACTGCTTTGAGGTTGCAGATAAAACTGACGAAGTCCGTAACATCTATACGGCAAGGCGACACTAGTATGGTTTAAAGAGATTTTCGAAGAGTATTATTCATCTTCGTCATCATCGAAGCCAGCTAACAGGTCATTAACTTTCACAATGCTTTCTGCAGCACGGCTCTTGTAGTCCGCCTCTGCGCCTGTAAGGCTCGCATTGATAAATTCAATCACCATTGGAAGATTCATCCCTGCGTAAAGGTCGATGTCTCGACCTTCCATAATCAAACGGCTTACCACGTTACATGGTGTTCCACCGAGAAGATCCGCAAAGACTAGGAAATCATCCAATCCTTCAATAGCAGCTTCAAATTTTGCAGTAAATTCTTCTGGGCCATCTTCTGGAAGAAGAGCCACTGCATGAATATTGTCTTGTGGACCCATGATCATTTCAGTGCTACCTTTAAGTTCTTCACAGAAACGACCATGACTCACCAAAATTAATGATTGCGTCATAAATTATGCGCCCATTCCAAGTACAAATTTACCAAAGGCAGAAAGAGCCAAAGCAAGTACGATAATAATACCGATAGCTTTAGTAGAGTTCATACCTTTCTTACCAAGCAACCAGAAGATAAAGGCAGTAAAGATTGCTGGAAGCAAGCGTGGGAAGATTTGGTTCAAGATGTCTTGGAAGTCAATCATCTTCTCACCGATTGCCCATTTGTAAGAAATTTCAAAGTTGATCATTGTTGCTACAAGAGCACCCATCATGAAGACACCAAGTACAGATGCAGCGTCAATCAAAGCTGTCAAGGTACTTTGCATGTTGTTGATAAGGTTAACCCCTTCTTTGTAGGCAAATTCCAACTGTTTCCAACGGAAGATGTCATAAGCAACTGCAACTGCGATCCAAAGGAAGATACCCCAAGGTTGGCCAGCGATAGCCATAGTTGCTGCGATAGATCCCATGATAGCAGGTACAAGTGAACCAAAGATTGTATCTCCAAGAGGAGCGAATGGTCCCATCAAACCTGTCTTGATACCGTTAACGGCATCTTTTGAACCTACACCATCTTTTTCTTCCATGGCAAGGTCAAAACCAGCGATAATGGTATGGAAGAATGGTGAAGTATTGAAGAATTGAGTATGAACTTTCATCATTTCTTTCAATTCAGGAGTTCCATCCCCATACATTTTACGCAATTGAGGCAAGATCATGTAAAGGTAACCAGAAGCTTGCATACGTTCGTAGTTCCAACCCAATTGGAAAGTAAACAAGCTACGTTTGTTGATTTGGTTAAAATCTTCTTTTGTAAGTTTGTAATTAGAATTCGTCATCTTCGATTTCCCCACTTTCTGATGGTGTAGAAGGTGCTGCTACAGCTACTTTTTGGCTATTTTTGAAGTGAAGCACTGCAAGGAAGATACCTACGATAGAGATACCAATCATAGACAAACCTTTGAAGTTGTTCACGAAACCAATTTTTTCAGCAACATCTTTCGGTAGAGTACCTACGATACCAGCAACAGCGCCACCAAGACCTGTTACATATGAGTAAAGAACAGTCAACATAGCTGTCAAACCAAATCCCATAGCAAGGTAGTGAAGGTTACGTTTAACTGGAAGGTAACGAAGCAAGATTGCAAATCCAAGACCTGGAAGCATACGTCCTGCGAGTGTCAAACCATCTGCAACCCATTGGTATTCTTTAACGAAGTCTACAACTGATTGTACAAAGGCACCACCAAAGGCAAGCGCGAAGAAGACTGGAAGGGCACGAGATAGAGCCCAAGGAATCGCACCAAGTAGGTAGTTGCGTTCAATACCTTTATAGTCAAAGCGTTCGATTGCAGCATCCACACGGTGAGCAAAGAAAGTAGTTGTCATACGTCCAAGAACGTCGAAGTATGTCAAGAGAGCTGCTACTGGCACAGCGATTGTTGTAATCGCAAGTGCTGTATCAATTCCTTGTGAAACAGAGAAGGCTGTCGCAAGAACCGCACCAGAAGTTGCGTCGATACGAGAAGCACCACCGAAGGTACCAACCCCAAGAACGAATAGCTGCAAGTTACCACCGATAAGCAGACCAGTAGTCACATCTCCCATGATTAAACCAGTAATGAAACCAGCAAATACAGGGGAACCTGCAGATGAAACGATCGTCAACTCATCACAGATTTGATAAGCTGAGTACAAAGTGAGAAGTAAAATTTGCCACCATTGTATCATAACAATGACCTCCTAAAAATTTTTTCCTATTTTAATAAGCTCAAAAAGTCTGAAACTGGATCATTTGGAACCATTTGAGCAGTAAGTTTAACACCTTTTTCTGCCAATTTGTGGAAGTCTTCCACATCCTTGTCCACTACGTTGATAGAACGTGTGATGGAGCGAGTTTCTGGTGTTTGAGACATATTCCCAACATTGAGGGTTTCAATTGGTACACCTGCTTCTACCAAACCAAGGAAGCGGTCTGGCTTACGAGCCACGATAAAGAGACGTTGGCTATCGTATTTACCAGCAAGAATATTGGCTGCCGCTTTCTCAATTGGCAAAATACTCAATTTCACACCTGGTGGTGTCGCAAGTTTCAAACCACTCTTTTCAACGTCATTGTTGACAACTTCGTCATCTACAACCATAATACGTGAAACATTTAGTTTTCCAGCCCAAAGATTGGCTACTTGTCCGTGGATCAAACGTCCATCGATACGGCATCCTACAATTGTCATAAGTTTTCCCCCTTTATGTGTTTTAGTGTAGGTTTACGAGTTAAATGAATCTCTTCTTTATATTGGCCCTCTGTTTCAAAGATAATGATGCGGTTGGCACCTTCCTTGAGATAGCTATGAGGGATATAAAGCGAGAGGGTTGGGCCGACGTTCCAAAAACGTCCTAGATTCTGCCCGTTTACAAAGGCAACTCCCTTACCAAACTCAGACAAGTCTAGGTAAGTATCTTTTGGCTCTTGGACTGTAAAGTCATAAGCGTAAAAGGCTGGTTGTCCTTCTGTCCATCCTTTTGAAAAATCAATTTTCTCAGGATTATCTAGTGGGAGTGGATAGTGTTTCCAGTTTAGTAAGAAGTGCAAATCCTTACAAACCCCTGTCCGAATTCCCTTACGTTGCGTATCTGCTAAGAACTTATGTCCATAGTTGACACGCCCCATATTTTCTACCAAGATATCCAATCTAGATAGCGCTTTCTTTTCACCTTGATAAAAAATATCTTCCCCAATCTCTGTCTGATATTGGGTTTTGACCCATTGACCATCGACATAAAGCTGAGCTCTATCTCGACCATCAATGATACGAAGTCTTTCTTCTTCTGCATCCCAGTTTGTTTCTGTTCGATAGAGTAGATAGCCATAACTTTGTCCCAACTCCTCCATCTTTTTAGGATAGAGGCTTTCTACTGGACTTGACAAGCTATCTAAGGTTTCAAACAAAGAAACTTTTTCAACTAGTGGAATCGCGTCCAACTCCATACTCTCTTTGTAGAGGGGTTCCAACTGCGGATACTCTGGGAAATGTGTTGCCATCATCTTCTTGACTGCCAGATATTTGGCAGTTGGATTTCCTTCCTCATCTAGAAGGGCATCGTAATCATAAGATGTAACTTGTGGCAAATCCAAGGTTCCTCGAGCCGAACAACCATTCATGAAGCCAAAGTTTGTACCACCGTGGAACATGTAGAGATTGATAGAGCCTTGTTCCAAAACTTCTCGAACTGCATCTGCCAACTCTTTGGGATCCCGTGTGATAATCGGTTCCTTCCAACGATTGAACCAACCATCCCAGAACTCCATACACATGAGCGGCCATTTCTTACCATGCTCATCAAAGAATTCCTGCATCTGTGAAAAGTTATAAGGTGCCTTAGAACCAAAGTTGCCTGTTACAAAGAGATCATCTTCGATTAAGGTTCCAGCTTTCAGAGTAGCTCGCCATGGACCATCTGATGTAAAGAGGGGACAGGTTACGCCACGCTCTTCCATCAACTGTCGAATTGCTCTCAGATAAGCCTTATCTTCACCATAAGAACCATATTCATTTTCAACCTGCATCATAAGGATGTTTCCACCATTGTCCAACAAATGTGGCACCAACCGTGACAAGAGCTGGTCATAATAGCGACCCACAGCTTCAATATAGGTTGGGTCGGATGAGCGGATTCTCATATCTTTGGTTAAGAGCCAAGCCGGTAAACCACCGAATTCCCATTCCGCACAGATAAAGGGGGACGGACGAACGATAGCATAGAGACCCAAATCTTGTGCTATCTGGAGAAATCTCTCCAAATCCTGAGCTCCTTCAAAGTTAAACTCACCTTCACGAGGCTCATGTAAATTCCAAGCTACATAAGTCTCTACCGTATTAAAACCAAGAGCCTTCAAGTTATAGAGCGAATGATACCAATCTTCTGGAGGAACCCTAAAATAATGAATGGCGCCAGATAAAATCTTAAATGATTTTCCATCGAGATAGAAATCATCTCGTATCTCAAATCGTGTCATATTCTTACCTTCTGACAACTAAAGTTTACGCTTTCATTTGTTGATATATTGAATATAACTCAATATACCACATTTGTCAATAGCTTTTCACAATTTTTTTCATTTTTCCCCAACTTTTACACAAAAAACTTATAAAGATATAGAATTTACAGACATATAGCTTCAAACAGGTGGCATGTATAAAAATGTATAAAATCTCCTATTTTTTATGTAAATTAACCTTATAGCCTATTATTCTAATTTTTTTATTCAAAAGACTACTATTCTTTCCGGTTTTATGGTAAAATCTTTAACGGAGAAGGAAAATCGAGGTGAAATTATGGCAATTCCAAAGTATCAATATATAAAAGATGAATTAAAGAACAAAATCATTTCTGGCCAATTTGCTAGTGGAGATAAATTTTACACTGAAGCTGAATTGATCGCTATGTATGATGTAAGTTCTATCACAGTTGTCCGCGCCTTAAACGACCTTGCCAAAGACGGCTATATTGTCCGCCAACAAGGAAAGGGTACATTCGTTTCACGCGCACGCAAACACAAACTCGTAGAGTTTTCTGATGTAGAAGTTTTTGAAACTAAAGATGATAAAGTGACCGTCCTTTCTATTGAGCGTGGAAACAAACTAAGCTACTTAGAAAAACTTGGACTACGCGGTAACCAATTCTACTACAAGATTGAACGTGTACGCGAAACAAATGGTGTCGTATACATCTATCACACATCTTATATTCCAGAACAATACATCAACGCAAATTATCCAAATCTTGAATATTATAGCTCTATCTATAACCGTTTCAAATTGGATTACCACATTCACATGAATGATGAACATTTTGAAGAAATCAATGAAATAGCATTTCCAACTCCAGAACATGCGGCTTCAGTCCTCGGAGTCGATGAACAATTCCCTAGCGTTTTACAAACCAAGACTACTAAATTAGAGTCTACTGGTCAGGTTCTCGCTTACAGCGAAACTTATAAACGAGCGGATTACTATAAAATCAAATTCATTTCATGTGACCGTGATCACTAAGAAGAAAGCCTAAGCCTTGCTTGGGCTTTTTTCTACGATTATTATATCCCATCAAAACTGTATTTTCTATATGTCAATGAAGATAGATTAAATTTGTTTAAATTTTACTAAAATATTGGGAATCTTTTTATAAAAATATCTTTAATAAAAAAGAAAAATCGAAGTTCTTCTACTCCAGTAAATAGAGTAATAGAACTTCGATTTTATTTTAATTATCCTAAACCAAGACGTTCAAAGATATCATCCACTCGTTTGGTGTAATAAAGAGGGTTGAAGATTTCATCGATTTCTTCTTGAGTCAGACGTGAGGTTACTTCTGGATCTGCTTCAAGAAGTGGTTTAAAATCTACTTGGTTGTCCCAAGAATAGGCTGTTTTTGGTTGTACCAAGTCATAGGCTTGCTCACGGGTCATGCCTTTTTCAATCAAGGTCAACATGGCACGTTGACTAAAGATAAGACCAAACGTAGAGTTCATGTTGCGAATCATGTTTTCTGGGAAGACTGTCAAGTTCTTGACGATATTTCCAAAACGGTTGAGCATGTAGTCAATCAAGATGGTCGTATCTGGTGTGATGATGCGCTCAGCTGATGAGTGGGAAATGTCGCGTTCGTGCCAGAGAGCAACGTTTTCATAGGCTGTAATCATGTGACCACGGATAACACGCGCCAGACCTGTCATGTTTTCAGAACCGATAGGATTGCGTTTGTGAGGCATAGCAGATGAACCTTTTTGACCTTTGGCAAAGAACTCTTCCACTTCGCGTTGCTCAGATTTTTGTAGACCACGAATTTCTGTTGCCATACGTTCGATTGAAGTCGCGATGCTGGCAAGAACCGCAAAGTACTCAGCGTGAAGGTCACGAGGAAGCACCTGTGTAGAGATTTCTTGAGCACGGATACCCAATTTGTCGCAGACGTATTTTTCAACGAATGGTGGGATGTTGGCAAAGTTACCAACCGCACCAGAAATCTTACCAGCTTCCACACCAGCAGCCGCATGCTCGAAACGCTCGATGTTGCGCTTCATTTCGCTGTACCAAGTCGCCAATTTAAGACCAAAAGTTGTAGGCTCAGCGTGCACACCGTGGGTACGCCCCATCATGATGGTGAACTTGTGCTCCTTAGCCTTGTCAGCGATAATGTTAGTGAAGTTTTCAAGGTCGCGACGGATGATGTCGTTGGCCTGCTTGTAGAGGTAACCGTAGGCCGTGTCCACCACGTCAGTAGAAGTCAAGCCATAGTGAACCCACTTACGCTCTTCACCAAGCGTCTCAGAAACCGCACGCGTAAAAGCCACTACGTCATGGCGAGTCTCCTGCTCAATCTCCAAAATACGGTCGATATCAAAGTCCGCTTTTTCGCGGATCAAAGCCACATCTTCCTTAGGGATTTCCCCCAATTCAGCCCATGCCTCGTCAGCCAAGATTTCCACCTCAAGCCAAGCACGG
This sequence comes from uncultured Streptococcus sp., assembly GCA_963523725.1. Lineage (GTDB taxonomy): Bacteria > Bacillota > Bacilli > Lactobacillales > Streptococcaceae > Streptococcus. The sequence continues at coordinate 24,874 of CAURES010000004.1, read as the reverse complement.
TATTTATTTTCTTCACTCCAAATGTTCGCCATCTCAGGGCGACTATATCTTTCAATCATGTAATTTTCCTTTCTATTAACGTTTCACATCAGATAAGCAACCAAAGGGTATCTTATTAAAATTGTTTATCTTCAATAGCCTTGGTTTGTCTGTATTCAAATGCTTCAGGCATCTCATTCAGTTCCACCGTTAATTCTTTATGGGTTGCTAGAATATTTCTAATTTCTTCAAAGGAAACTTTGAAATACTCTTTTCGTCCATTCACCTTATTTACTTTATAATTAGCAAGTTGATTGTGCAATTCTGTTTCCAGTGCAAATGCTTCCTCACTAAATATCAACGCATGGACATCAAATTGGAATGGTACAGATGCACTGCTCAATTCCCTAATTCGTTCCAATGGCTCTAAACGGCGAGTTACTCCAATTTTATATACATCTTCACCAAAAGAACCTATGTTAGATATTACATATACATATCCTGCCGTTGCATGGCCTTCTCTATAATCAATATCTTCTTCAATTTCATCTAATTCAGATAGTTTATCTTGATATTCAGCTAATTGGCGTCTGAGTTCATCTACTTCATCATTTTTTGCTTCTTTCAGTAACTCTGTTACCTTGGCAACCATATTCTTAAAGTGATCTCTATCCTTCTCCAATTGTTTTCGTTTCGCTTTAATCTCAGCTTGAAGTTTTTTATCTTCTCGTTCCTTTTCCCGTTGTTCACGAAGCAACTCTTTTTCTTCTTGTTTCTGAAGTTCGTACTCAGCTGCTAAACGTAGCTCTTCAATTTTTAAATCTAAATATGGATAAGTGATTTCAATTAAATTCCGTGAATACATTTTATTCAACTGTTCAAACACTTTTCTTAAAGCTTTAATTTTATTGTCAACATTTACCACTGAAACCTTGACTAAAAGAGAATCAGCCTCACCATTAAAGCCTCTTAAAGCTGCTTTAATTAGTTGATTCTGCATAGCCTTTCCTTTACTTTTACTATTATCTAAGAGCATAGGAGTGATTATTCTTCCAGCAGTTCCATTTTTAACCATGGATTTTTGTTGCATTCTTAAAGAATCTAATTTATCTTTATACTTTGTACTATCAGAAAAGCTATATTGTCTTTCAAAGAAACCAAATTCCTGCAAATTTAGACTGCCATTTGCCACGGCAATTTCCTCATTTAATTGAGCTAACTCATTTCTCTTCTGGGCAAGTTCAGTATCTAGCGAGATTACTTCTTTCCCTTTTTTTATTTGTTGCTCTAATTTGGCTAGATCTACCTTTTTTATTTCAATTTCATCGGTAAGTTTTTGTAACTTAGCTTCTAATATTTCATCTTTTGGTTTTCCAAAATTAAATAATCCCATAATTTTTACTCAAATTCTTCTTTCCCAATCCACACAGATGGATAATGATCCAGTGTATTCAAATCCGTATCCAATGGTAAATCATAGATGGCTAAATAGTTTTCAGAATATTGTGCAACTAGCTCTTCATACTTAGCTTTTACTTTTTCATGATCGCTACTAGCATATAAGACTTCGATGACTGCTCCAGCCTTATCTTTTTCGACGAATGCATTGACGATGAGTTGTATCATATAATTGATAAAGTCCGTAGCCCGTATTCAGTTAAAGAAATACGAGGGGTCTTGATCCTTTCTATTATATTTTTTACAGGGGGAAGGACGCTTTTAACCCAAGTTCAAATACTTGAACTATCCCTCTTCCCATATCAATTATTTAGATTTTGATACTCATTTAATAAATTTTCAAAGTCAATATCCAATCTAGCATTTAAATATTTCTTAACTTCATCTAAGTTACTACGTATGTCCCTAGTTGCACCATAAAATTGGCCATTTGAATTCATAATACTTAAAAGTTTTTTAACATCTTCTTCATCTTGAACTAAATTCAATTTTAACAACACGCTCAGGTTACATGTAGCTCCTGCATAACTCCCTGAATTTGATACATACTCAAATAAAAAACATTTTAATTGAGGTAGTAAATTATAATACACACACTGAGCATATAAACCAGATACTTCACTTTCCGTTAAAAAATCAATATTAGGAATATCAACCCAACCTGTTCTGTATGTGCTTATGTTGTCTCTTATTTTAAATATCGTTTCTTTTAAATGCACTTCTTTGTCATCAACTAAATACAGGAGGCTTGATATAAATTTAGCTTTCTCAATAAATCGTCCTCTAGCATCAGATGAAACATTACTTATACCAGTAGTAACAGGATCTTTCTGGATAAACATTCTTTTTGAAAATCCTAATATGATATCTTTTTTATCTTTAGGCAGTATTTCCCAAAGTCCAGGGCAAAACTGAAAATATTCCATCAAATTATATATTTTAGACTGATACTTTTGATAATGATTAGATGTGACAATATCATCAGGCAAAACATTCACTAGTTTAAAAGAATCATCTGATATTGATTCTTGACAATAATCCGGATTGAATTTATAAACTACTTTGAGAACATTAATTATATTTCTTCTGTTATTTTCAAGTGACGAACTTTCTTTAAAAATTTCTTTAAAGAAAATTTTGAAAATATTTTTATATGCAGATTTATTTAACCTTTTTAAATATTTATCAATAAATTGATTATCAAACTCCTCATTATAACCATGCTCTTCAACATAATCTGCAGCATATTGAAAGACTTGCTCTGCATACTTACTACCTAATCCAAGTTGATTTAAAAAGATTATTTTTAATGCATTGGTCAGAGCCAATTCAACCTCTTCCCTTTGGATATCCCTAAGTGATATTTCAATCTTATCTTTCTCCATTTCAACTATCGGATGAGCTCCATAATTTCTAAATCTCCGAATTTCCTCTAAATCAAGAAATTCAATATTTGTTATGAAACCTCTATTCTTTAACTCCTCAATTAACACTCCCTCCCATGACGGACTTTTAGGATTATTATTCTTTTGTTTTTCCACCTTTGTTATAATCGCATCCGCATTACTGTTTGCATAAAAGTCTCTCAAAATTTCCAGTTGCTTTAGGATATCATATAACATAGTTGTATATAGAACGACTATCGCAGACCTATAATACCCTTGTCTGATATTGTCAACTACCTCTAGCAAGTATTTCTTAGTAACTTCACGTGAGATTTCTTCAGTTATTACTTTTTCAATTTTATCTTCCATATCCAATTATGTATCCTTTCCCAAACTCCTCCACCTCATCCGGCGCATCACTAAACAAAGTCACATGCCCCATCTTGCGGCTGTGCTTTACTTCTATTTTACCATACATGTGGAGGTGGGCGCTTGGATTTTCTGCGACATATTTTTCAGCAACCTCGACGTGTTGGCCGAGAACATTGAGCATAACGGCTGGCGCATACAGTTTGATGGCTGGCAATGGCGATCCCAGAACGCCTAGAATATGGGTATCAAACTGAGAAAAGTCGCAGGCTTCGATTGAGTAATGCCCTGAGTTGTGTGGACGTGGCGCAATTTCGTTAACAATGATATCATCAGCGGTGGCAAACATTTCCACACAGAGAGTTCCAGACAGGTTGAGTTGCTCAGCGATTCTCACTGCCATAGCTTTGGCTTTTTCTGCTAGACTTTCTGAAACGCGAGCTGGCACAATGGTCTTGGACAGGATGTTATTGCGATGGATATTTTCCTGAACAGGGAAGACTGTCACATCCTTGCCATTGCCTGACACGATGACAGAAATTTCAAGGTCAAAGTTGACGAATTCTTCCAAGACGCAGTCTGCTGATTCGGCTAGTGCACGGGCTTCTTCCAAGTCTGCTTCTGAGCGAATGACCTTTTGTCCATGCCCATCGTAGCCACCAGTCGCAGTCTTGAGGACATAATTTTTCGATAGGTCGATGTCTGCCAAGTCTTGACTTGAAGTCACGACCTTATAGGGTGCCACAGTGACTTGAGCCTTATTTGAAAGAAAGTCCTTTTCAAAAATACGATTTTGGGAGATGCGAAGCAGGTCTGTCCCTTGAGGGAGTTGTCCATCCTTGATAACGGCATCCAGACCGTCAGCATCGACATTTTCAAACTCATAAGTGAGAACATCACAACGGTCTGCCAACTCACGAAGAGCCTCTACATCGTTGTAAGGGGCCACGATGATTTCCGCCACACGAGAGGCCGGGCAATCCGCCGCAGGATCCAGTGCTATAACCTTGTGCCCCATGTAGATAGCAGAAATGGCCATCATCTGACCAAGCTGACCACCACCGATAATTCCGATTGTTTTAGATGAGCTCATTTGTAGACTCCTCTGCGATTTTTCCTTGTTCTTCTGCGAAATCCGCCAACGCTGTCGCAATAGCCTGATCTTCTACTGAAAGAAGACGGAGGGCGAAGAGGGCAGCATTAGTCGCACCAGCTTCCCCGATAGCCATAGTCGCAACCGGTACGCCACCCGGCATCTGCACGATAGAGTAGAGTGAATCCACGCCACTAAGGGCACGCGATTTGACAGGCACCCCGATGACAGGAAGGGTTGTTTTCGCTGCGACCATACCTGGCAAATGGGCTGCGCCACCAGCACCTGCGATGATAACCTTGATGCCACGGCTACGAGCCTCTTCGGCATGTCTGAACATGAGATCAGGTGTACGGTGGGCAGAGACAACCTTTTTTTCGTAGGCTATACCGAAGCGGTCTAGGACTTCGGCGGTTTTTTGCATGGTTACCCAGTCGGATTTTGAGCCCATGATGATGGAAATAATTGGTTTGGTCATAATTTTCCTTTTCTTCCTTTCTGATACTGGTCTTAGGTGGTGGGGACGGAAGCAAACCTTCGGTTTCATTCCTAAAATTTGAGCCTAAGGTCTCAAATTTTCCCTAGACCAGAACAGATACTGTTCTGGTCTTTTCAACACGGCGACCATTATCGTGTTTGGCGACTGCGTCGCTTTTTCTTATATCTTTATCTAATTGCCTTGCTTCCGATATCGGTTCGGTAGAAAAGTCCTTCTGTTTTTTGTTGGGCGAGTTCACTGTAAATAATGTTTTGTCCGTCTTTGACGGTGTCTGCTGTGGTGACCAGCATATAGACACGTCCGCCGTTGGATAGCAGTGCTCTGCTATTTTCCGAAAACTTAGACCCTGCATAGTAGGTGATGATATCGCCATCGGTTTTGGCTGGCAACTCGACACCCTTTGCATAGTCTAGCGGATAACCGTTAGATGCGACAACCACACCCAGAGTCACACCCTTGTCCGTCCAGGTGATGTTTGGCTCCTTGCCATCGAGGATATCCGTAATATTTTGTGCAAAGTCAGATGTCAGACGAGGCAAGATAATCTGAGTTTCTGGATCTCCGAAGCGAGCATTAAACTCGATGACCTTAGGTCCATCAGCTGTCAAGATAAGCCCTGCGTAAAGGATACCCAGATAAGGACGACCTTCTTGAATCATGCCCTCAAGGACTGGCTTGACAATCGTGTCAACCGCTGTATCAACCACACTCTGTGGTAAGTGTGGAACTGGCGCATAGGCACCCATACCACCCGTGTTAGGCCCTTTGTCGCCATCGTAGGCACGTTTGTGGTCCTGAGCCGTTGGCATGATGTAGAACTTATCACCATTGACAAAGGCAAAGAGTGAAAATTCCTCTCCTGCAAGAAACTCCTCGATAACCACACGCGCACCTGAGTCACCAAATTTATTGTCTAAAAGCATCTCATGAGCAGCTTCGACCGCTTGCTCAACTGTATCCGCAACAATGACACCTTTCCCAAGAGCCAAACCGTCTGCCTTGACAACGATTGGAGCGCCTTTTTCCTCAATGTAGGTCTTGGCCTCCTCGAAATCTGAGAATGTCCCATAGGCTGCTGTCGGAACGCCGTATTTGACCATGATTTCCTTAGCAAAATCCTTGGACCACTCCAGCTCAGCTGCCAATCTTGTCGGACCAAAGGCTTTGAGACCAGCTGCATGGAAATCATCCACGATACCAGCCGCAAGGGCATCATCTGGCCCGATAAAGGTCCAAGCAATATCGTTAGCCTTTGCAAACTCAATCAATTTAGAATGTTCGGAAATAGAGATATTTACCAATTCCAAACCATCCAGAGTCATCCCATCATTCCCAGGAGCAACAAAAACCTTTTCAACGCTTTTTGACTCCAGTAACTTTTTAGCAATCGCATGTTCACGACCACCCGAACCGACAACAAGTAATTTCATCTCACAACCTCTTTTGCGAATTATTTACTAACATTATAACACAAACGTTCGTTTTAATCTTGTTTCACTCCGCATTTTTACGCAAAAAAGGAAAGAAACTGTTTTCTTTCCTTTACGTTCTTAATGTCTAAAATGTCTCACTCCTGTGAAGACCATGGTCAAGCCATATTTGTCAGCAGCTTCGATGGATTCTTGATCACGGACTGAGCCTCCTGGCTGGATGATAGCTTTAATGCCTGCTTTAGCGATTTCTTCCACATTATCTGCAAAAACAAGAACTACTAAGGATACAAAAGCCCCTCTATATAATCTTGAAACATGCTACTTATATCTGCTTTAAATTTCCCCTTTTCTATATTCATAAATTTCCGACTTTGATATATTTCTCTACTTAAGAATGGGGAAAGAGTATTCAAGATAATTTCTTTATCCTTATCTTCTATAATAGCTACATTTTCTATTGTTTTAAACCACAAATACCTACTGCTTTCTGCATCTTTTATGAATTTACATATATCTGTACGATTCTGAGTAGAATTGTAGCGACTGCTAATTTTTAAAGTTGATAATCTTTCTTTTACATATTTATCTTCATTGCATAACTTTATTGCTAAATTTATATCATTTTCCTCAATTTCACTAGAATGTGATAAGTAATTATCGACCGTCTGCTCAAAAGAATCATTAACAGAAAAATTAAATTTAAAATATTCATCAAGCCCCTCATAACGAGGATTATAATGGAAGTATTTTGCTCCTTTAAATTGTCGATTACAGTCTTTACAAGATGGAACTAAATTAAATTTTGATACACAAAACAAAGGAAAAATTGATTTGGGATAAAAATGCTCTATATCTGCTGTTGAAAAGTCGTCATGGTTTGTAATGGGTATCAAATTACAATAAGGGCAAACCTCACATCCGTATAGTCTCCATAGTGTTACTCTAAAACGATTTCTAAAGTTTTCATAATTTAAAAAATCTCTTAATTTATTATTTATTTCATCAAATTTATTAAATACCTTCTTATTTTCCATTTGAAAATCAACGTAATCAGTGGTTATGTAGTATAAAAAATTACTATCAATCAATTCATTCATTTTAGGATAATGAGAAATACATTTCAAAATTTTCGAAATCCAATTTATTCTATATTCCTCATCATCCGAAAATGTCATTTTTGTTAACTCCAAATAGAATCTACCTACTAAATAATATTCAAATAATAAACTGTCTGGTTTGTTTTTTATATTAAACCATTCATCAGTTATCAATAATTTAAAATTGGCCATATTACCACATAATTTCAAAATTTTTGGAATTATTCTAAATGTATTCCCCCCCACAGATAATTTTTCTAATAAACTCATGTGGTAATTTTCAAAACATACATCAATTTCTTTTAATTGTTGTTTCTGAGGTAATTCTAATTTAATCACTATCTTCTACACTTCTTTCAATTAATGTCTTCAAAACCGGATCATCAATATATTGATAATCCTCTTTATCGCGTTTTAATAATTTTTTTCTAGCAAATTCCCCAATTGAGTAGTCCAAAAAGAAAGTATCTGACAGTATATCAATAATATTTGCAGCAAAAGTTTTTTCTGCTCTTTTGATTACTATCATCTTCTCTTTCTCTTCCAGAGAAAAAACATTTTCTTTGGGAACATCTGAAATCATATATGGAGAATGCGTCGCTATAATAAACTGGACATTCACAGCTGAATAGTTATTAACAAGAGTGATACAATCATCAATAAACCTTCTACACCACTCTGGATGAAGGTTCAAATCAGGTTCATCTAATACTAGCACACAATCATTCCCATCTTTACTTGCTCTCCGTATTTCCATGAATATTGAAGAAAAGGTGTTAAAATAAACAATCTCTCCGTCACTTAAATTTTCAAATTGGACAGAGAATAACTCCGAAAATTCTACCATAAGCAATTCAATGAAGTTAAAATTTATATCTTTGTTCTTCAAAGAAGAACTAGATACCTCAATTTTATAAGAGTTACCTTGGAAATGTCCATATTCCTCCGAATTCTTAAAGTTAGAGATAAGAGTCTTTAAATCCTCTCGATTAATAAATGGAGTACCTCTACTACTTTTCCCTTCAAAATAATTTATCCTCTCACCCCAGTCTCTTAAATCATTTACTATGTTTTCCAAAAAGGCTATTTTATCTTTCAAAAATTGCTCTGAAATATAGTCTTCCCGCAAGTAAAATAAATCTACTTCCCGCAATCTATTAAAATCCACCCTATTTGACTCTTTTATAATAGAGAAAATTCTTTTTCTTGGCTCTCCATTTTTTTCTAAAAATTCTATCAGATTCAGTAAATACTTTTCTAAAACTTGAACTATAAAAAAATGTATTTTATGTTTTCTAAAGTAATAATTTTGGACTATTCGACTATTGAAGCTACTAGAATTTTCTCCAACTTTCAATCTCAACCTTCTTTTCAACTGTTCTGGTAATACATCTTCAATATCCATAATTCGATCGTTACCATAGAGTTCATCTAATATAGCTGGACTATTGGATGAGTATAACTGTTTCTGATTAACTTTTAAAAAAATTTTTTGCTTTGTAACATTACTGTTTTTGGCTTCTACAATAAATCGAAACACATTTTCAGCAGATTCCACTTGCTTTACATTCCGGATTATAGGACTACTATGCGAGTTAAGAGTTCTATAAGAATCTCTGTTGAACCAATCTACAATTGGACTAGATCTAATTAAGGATATTTGTAATTCTATACTTATTTGACTATTAGAAGGAGTGACAAACTTATTGTTCCCCACGCTCACAAATAACCCTTTCTCTGTACTCAAATTCTCTATTTTATCAATCAAACTGGGACTACCATCAACCAAAAAAAGATTATCTTTAATATGAAAAATGTTAAAATAACTATTTCTTCCTCTTCGTAAATTGATATTTTTATTCGAAAAAGAAATTAAATCTAATATACTACTTTTACCTATACCATTTTTCCCAACAAGTAATGATAAGTTAGATATTTTTTCACCAAAAAACCTTTTGTTTTTATTCTCTACATAAAACAAAGTCCTTTCTTTCATTCTAAACTTATGTTCCTCCGAAAAAGATATCTCGCTGTTTTTTATACCAGTATCCATTTTTTCTATATATGTATAAACTAACTCAGCCATTGTAACACCTTTAATCCCTCTGATTATTTTGTCTATATTATAGCAAAATTCCATCATTTCAGATGGAATTTTTTTCTCTTAATGTCTAAAATGTCTCACGCCTGTGAAGACCATGGTCAAGCCGTATTTGTCCGCCGCTTCGATAGACTCTTGATCACGGACCGATCCACCTGGCTGGATGATGGCCTTGATACCTGCTTTGGCGATTTCTTCCACATTATCCGCAAATGGGAAGAAGGCATCCGAAGCAAGCACAGCGCCGTCAAGGCGGTCTTTGGCTTGGTCAATGGCAATACGAACAGAAGCCACACGGTTGGTTTGACCTGGGCCAACACCAAGTGTCATATGGTCGTTGGTCACGATGATACCGTTTGATTTGACATACTTGATAGCCTTCCAAGCGAACTCGAGGGCGGTTGCTTCTGTCTCTGTTGGTTGGCGTTTGGTCACCACTTGCCAATCATCTGGACTTTCTTTGACAACATCCTGATTTTGCACAAGAAGTCCACCAACCACACCAGTATATTCTGCTTCTGCTTCACTGGCATCTTGTGCGTCAAATGGCAAGGCAAGGATGCGCAAGTTTTTCTTTTTGTTGGTCAAAATGGCTAGCGCTTCATCCGTATAGCTTGGTGCGATGATGATTTCAAGGAAAACGCCGTGCATCTTCTCAGCTGTCGCAGCATCCACCTCACGGTTAAGAACAACGATACCACCAAAGATAGACACTGGGTCAGACTCATAAGCGTAGTCCCAAGCAGTCTCGATGTCATCAGCCTGACCGATTCCACATGGGTTCATGTGTTTGAGAGCCACAACGGTTGGACGGTCTTTAAAATCACGGATGATACGGATAGCAGCATCCGCATCGCGAATATTGTTGAATGACAATTCCTTACCGTTAAGCTGTTTGGCTGAAGCAATGGAGTAATCAGTCGGCAAAGCTTTCTGGTAAAAGTCCGCGTCTTGTTGAGGGTTCTCACCGTAACGCATGGCTTGCTTGAGGTCATAAGTCAAGGTTAACTTTTCAGGCTTGCTTTCACCCACTTGAGCTGTGAAATACTCTGCAATCAAGGCGTCATAAGCCGCTGTGTGACGGAAAACTTTGGCTGCCAAACGTTGACGCGTTTCGTAAGTCGTTTCACCATTGGCTGACAACTCGTCAAGAATCACAGCATAATCCTCTGGGTCTACCACAACTGTCACGCTAGCATGATTTTTTGCTGCTGAACGAAGCATAGATGGCCCACCGATATCAATGTTTTCAACTGCAGCAGCGTACGTCACGTCTGGTTTGAGGATCGTTTCCTTGAAAGGATAAAGGTTGACCACTACAAGGTCGATAAGCTCAATTTGGTTCTCCTTGGCTGCTTCCAAGTGGCTATCCAAATCACGACGAGCGAGGAGCCCACCGTGGATATTTGGATGAAGGGTCTTAACACGACCATCCATCATCTCTGGGAAGCCCGTCACATCATCGATCGCAATGGTCTCCACCCCAGCATTGTCAAGGACAACCTTGGTCCCACCCGTCGAGATAATCTCCCAACCCAGTTTTTTGAGCTCTTGGGCCAATTCAACAATGCCCGCTTTATCTGAGACGCTGATTAAGGCGCGTTTAGTCATTATATTCTCCTTTTTAATCATTAGTTAAACACCAATTAAATGCAGTAACAGTAAAACAAGATAAGCAAAACCAAGGCTAAGCATACCTAAGATATTGACCCATTTTCTAGTCTGTGATTTGAACACTCTTATAAAAATTTGGTAAATCAGTAAGCCTACACAAACACCTAGCGTATTTAAAGTCAAATCCGTTATATCTGTTATACCTATTGCTAAAATATACTGTAAGCACTCAAACAATAGACTAATCAAGAAACCTGTCCCGACTATTCTTAAACTAGATAAATTAGTTTTTATCAGAGGGAAACAAACACCTAATGGAATAAAGGAAATCAGATTAAATAACATTTCAGCAAAAACAATTTTTCCATCTACTATTAGTGGTTCTGAAAATGGAATCCAATTGATGTACCTTGGAGCTAAGAAAAATGCTATAAATTCAGGATTGGTCTCAAACTTAAATAAGATTCCCCAAGTTAATAACATCAGATAGACATAAAATACATATCGAGTTGTTTTTTTAGATTCTAACATTACAAATACCTCCGTTTGAAGCCGTCTTCAACAAGCACTGACTCCAATTTAAAATCAAAGATATCATATGAATCATCAATGGCAATGGTGCTCACCCCAGCATTATCAAGGGCAACCTTGGTTCCACCTGTTGAGATGATGTCCCAACCGAGTTTTTTTAAGTTCTTGGGCAAATTCAACAATACCCTCTTTGTTTGAGATACTGATTAAAGCTTTTTTCGTCATTCTATTCCTATTTCTTTAGGTCCAAGCGCATAGTGACTTCATTATTTTCTTCTATAAATCCTGTTTCCTGAAAACCCAAACTAGTCAACAGGTGCTTCATTTTTTCATTTCCAACCACATAATCTGCGATAATATGATTGCAATCGCTATCCATCTGAGCCTTTTTGATCAGAACTTCCACGGCTTTTCGTCCATAACCTCTTCCTTGGTACTGCTGGCCAATCATTATCCGCCAGATAAAGTATTCCGCTTCATCCTTATCTATTTCCAACAGGAGAAAACCAACTACAAGCTCATGCCAATAAATTGCCATTGGAAACACATCCCCATTCTCTCGGTAGAGCCATGCGTCAGCTAAAGAGCGTACATTTGGAGACACGAAACGTGCTCGTTCATCAGCTTCAGATATTTTCAAATCCAGCACTGCCTGAAAACTGCTCTCATCTACTAATTTTATCTCAATCATTTTTTCTCCTAGCAAGATTGCACAATCAAAATTTGATTTACTTCTTATCTTCTCCCTACTCCCAAACTATCCAGCACCTCTGGATAGAGCTGATACTCGGTGGCATGAATCCGAGCTTCAAAGCTTTCTATGGTATCATCAGCCAGCCGTGGCACACGGACTTGTTTGATAATCTTTCCTGTATCCACACCTGAGTCCACCCAGTGAATGGTCACGCCACTCTCAGCAACACCAGCATTCCAAGCATCTTCAATCCCATGAGCTCCTGGAAATTCTGGCAGGTAGGCTGGATGAATGTTGATAATTCGGCCCTCATAAGCTGCTAATAAAGTTGGCCCAACGATTTTCATGTAGCCTGCTAGACAAACCAAGTCAATCTGGTGCTCATCCAAGAGTTCAACAAGGACTGCTTCATAGTCTGCCTTGTTGTCAAATTCCTTGAGTTCAAAAGTATAGGACAGGGTGCCGAGCTTGTCTGCACGCTCCAGCACATAGGCGTCACGATGGTCTGAAAAGACAAACTCCACTGGAAATTCTTCGGCAATTACCTGAAAATTTGAGCCATTACCAGAGGCAAAAACCGCTATTTTTTTCATTTGATGATGACACTTTCGTTTTCTTTCTTGACGATGCGACCAATTTCATAGACTGGTTCATCCAACAATTCCTTGACACGGTCTACATTTTCAGGGCTGACCGCCAGCATGAGCCCCACACCCATATTGAAGATTTCAAACATTTCTTCATGTTTGATTTTACCATATTTTTCAAGAGCTTTGAAAATCGGAAGCACTGGAACCTTGTCTTCTTCAATCTCAGCAGCCAAGTCAGCTGTAAACATACGAGGGACATTCTCAATAAAGCCACCGCCTGTTATGTGGGCAATGCCGTTGACCAACCCTTCCTTGATGAGTGGCAAAACAGCCTTGACATAGATACGAGTCGGCTCAAGAAGGATTTCCTTGAGTTTCTTGCCTTCCAATTCTGGCAAGACTTCCTCACCTGTGTAGTCCGCAAAGACACGACGGACAAGAGAGTAACCATTTGAGTGAAGCCCACTTGAAGCAAGTCCAAGAAGAACATCTCCCTCTGCCACTTTTGAACCGTCAATGATTTGAGATTTTTCAGCCACACCGACCGCAAAACCAGCCAAGTCATAGTCATCTTCGCCGTACATGCCCGGCATTTCAGCTGTTTCCCCACCGATGAGGGCAGCGCCTGCCTGCACACAACCTTCTGCCACACCAGCAACCACTTGTTCTAGCTTAGCTGGTTCATTCTTCCCTGTCGCCACATAGTCAAGGAAATAGAGGGGCTCCGCACCTGCAGCGATGATATCATTGACACACATGGCCACACAGTCCTGACCGATGGTATCGTGCTTGTCGTACTTGATAGCCAACATGAGCTTGGTTCCGACACCATCAGTTCCTGAAATCAAGACGGGTTCTTTAACCCCAGTCTTTGAAAGGTCAAACATACCACCAAAGCCACCAAGAGCTCCCATGACACCTGCACGCTCCGTACGAGCCACGTGCTTTTTAATCCGTTCAACAACTTCATAACCCGCTTCAACATCCACACCAGATTGAGCGTATGCATTTTTATTTGCCATTTTATTTTTCCTTTTCTTTTTTTGGGAAAGACTGCGACGTATTTTTAGATAAACAATTATTTTATCTAATACTCAATGAAAATCAAAGAGCAAACTAGGAAGCTAGCCGCAGGCTGTACTTGAGTACGGCAAGGTGAAGCTGACGTGGTTTGAATTTGATTTTCGAAGAGTATAAAAATACTAGTCAGGGTTCTAGCTTTGCCCCATAGGAGAAAGCGTCTACTGACAAATGCTTTAGCTTTTAGTCAGTAGTGAGACGTGGAGCATAAGCATTTTTATTTGTCATTTTGTCTCCTCTTCCTTTCCTTTAATGGAGAATCTTTTGTCTATTTGTAAAAACTGGTCTTTTCTTCCAAACTTCTACGATAGTCTTCTTCATAGTCGTAGAGAGGCGTTGGGTAGTCACCGTCAAAGTAAGCGACACATAGACCACCATTTGGCGCATCTGTTTCAATACCAATCGAATCAATCAACCCTTCAACAGAAAGATAAGTCAGACTGTCCGCACCAATGATTTGACGCGTTTCTTCAACCGTATGATTGGCCGCAATCAGCTCCTGACGGGTTTGGATATCAATCCCGTAGAAACATGGATAAGCTAGCGCTGGACTACCAATAGCAACGTGAACCTCAGTCGCACCCGCTTCTTTCAAGAGTTGAACAATCCGACGAGAGGTTGTTCCACGTACAATAGAGTCATCAATCATAACCACACGCTTGCCTTTTACAACGCCTGAAACAGCAGAGAGTTTCATCCGCACCCCTTGCTCCCGCAATTCTTGAGTCGGTTGGATAAAGGTACGTTGGGTGTATTGGTTCTTGATGAGGCCCATTTCATTTGGTAGCCCAGACTCTTCCGCAAATCCCATAGCCGCGCTTAGGGAAGAATTGGGCACACCGACTACAATATCCGCCTCATGCTTGAATTCACGCGCCAATTGGGCACCCATACGTTTACGTGCCGTATGAACATTGACACCGTGGATATTAGAATCAGGGCGGGCAAAATAGATATACTCCATAGAACAAATCGCCAACTGAGTATCATCCGTATAGCTATCATACTGGATTCCCTTGTCATCAATGATCACAATCTCACCTGGCTTCAAATCACGAATCCATTCAGCACCAATAACCTCAAAAGCACAGGTTTCAGAGGAAACCACCACCGCTCCGTTGGCCATTTTCCCGATAGAAAGTGGACGGAAACCATTGGGGTCAAGAGCCGCAATCAACTTGTCTTCAAACAGCAAGATATAGGCAAAACCACCTTTGACAAGACTGAGCGCTTCCTTGATTTTGCCCATCAGGCTAGGATTATGACTGCGACGAATGAGATGAGCCAAGATTTCCGAGTCCGAAGTCGCGCTGAAAATCGCGCCTCTTTGTTCCAGTTCTTTCTTGAGAGAGGCTGCATTGGTCAGATTTCCATTATGAGCCAAACCAAACTGCATATCGTGAAAACGGAAGAGGAAGGGCTGGATGTTATCTACAGAAGCTTCGCCAGCAGTCGCATAACGCACATGCCCAATCGCACCAGTTCCTGTCAATTTATCTAAGTTAGCAGGATTTCTGAAGACTTCTGATAGAAGACCCATATCGCGATGTCGCTTTAGTTTTCCTTGGTCATTGGAGAGGATTCCTGCCCCCTCCTGACCACGGTGCTGAAGACTATGGAGACCAAAATAGGTCAATTTAGCAGCATCTGGATGTCCCCAGATACCGAAAACACCACATTCTTCATTAAGAGATTTTACTTCGTATGTCATTTTATATACCTAATTTTTATTTGTGTAGCACCAAGAGCTAAATCTACATGACTTTTACATTACTGATACTATCTATTAGAAAATCTGTAAGTCTTATTTTCCAGTAAAGTATTTAACCGCCGACGCAAACAGGTGCTGGTCTTTATTTCCTGGGATATTTTGGAAAAGCCCTTCCTCATAACGTTCTGAGTGGCCCATCTTACCGATGATTTGGCCGTTCTTGCTGGTAATTCC
This sequence comes from uncultured Streptococcus sp., assembly GCA_963523725.1. GTDB lineage: Bacteria > Bacillota > Bacilli > Lactobacillales > Streptococcaceae > Streptococcus. The sequence continues at coordinate 9,006 of CAURES010000004.1, read as the reverse complement.
TTCAATGGCATGGACAGAACCATTCGGATTGTACTTAGAGTCCATGCTAGGCTTGCCATCAAAGTCAACGTATTGGCTGAAGATTTGACCATTGTCACGGAGTTCAGCGAATTCCTCAGCCGTCACGACAAACTTCCCTTCACCGTGCGAAACAGGAATAGCGTGGATATCGCCCACTTCTACTCCAGCCAACCATGGCGAGTTGGTATTGGCAATCCGAGTTTCCACCATCTTGGCCACGTGCTGGTTGGCATCATTGTAGAAGAGGGTTGGACTAGTACTGCTGGCATCTTCGAAGTTCCCGTATGGAAGAAGACCTGATTTGACCAAGGCCTGGAATCCATTACAGATACCGATAATCAAGCCACCACGGGCGATAAAGCTATTAATGGCCGCACGCACTTTTTCATTAAGCAGGATATTGACAATAAACTTAGCTGAGCCATCCGGCTCATCAGCAGCTGAGAATCCACCTGCAAAGAAGAGAATGTTAGCCTTGCCGATGTTGTCAACCATAGTTTCAACTGACTTGACAATAGCTTCTTCATTAAGTGTCACGAATGGCACCAAGTTAACCTCTGCACCTTCTTTTTCAAAGGCCTTGGCTGAATCATATTCTGAGTTGGTTCCTGGAAAGACTGGGATGTAAACCACAGGTTTTTCAACCTTTTCTTTGGCTTTAATCACAACATCTGATGCCACAGCTGGAACTTCTTCCAGTTCTTTGGCTTGGGCAAATTCTGTTGGGTAAACTTTTTCCAATTTGCCTTGGAAGGCACTGTCAAGTTTGTGTCCATCTAGCTTCACACCGTTGACAAGGAGTGTAAAGTCTGCACTTGTTTGACCGATTTTCTCTACTCCAGCGATTTCTTCAGGAGATGTGAAGACAAATCCGCCTAATTGAGCTGTCAAAGCTGTTTTAAGTTCAGGCAAGATCACCTCTGCACCAATATGGTTTCCAAAAGTAGCAAGTGCCAAACTTTCAAGCACACCGCCGTATTTAACAGCTGAAGCTGCTGTTACTTTGTGAGTCTTTTGAAGGGCTTCAAACTGAGCAAAATTTTTCTTAATCAAGTCAAAATCAATCTCTGCTGAGAGTGCTTGGCCTGGAATGTAGTAGATATTCTCCCCAACAGTTTTAAATTCTGGAGAGAGCACATTACGGCTATCCGCTGTCGTCACCCCAAAGGCAACCAAGGTTGGCGGTACTGTCAATTCTTCAAAAGTACCAGACATAGAGTCCTTACCACCGATAGATGGCAAACCAAGCTGAATTTGTGCCTCGATAGAGCCTAGGAGAGCTGCTACTGGCTGGCCAAAACGCTCAGCTTGTTTGTCCATGCGCTCGAAATACTCTTGGTAAGAGAAGCGAGCCTGAGACCAGTTAGCGCCCGCAGCAACCAAACGAGCAGTTGCTTCGATCACCGCATAGGCAGCACCGTGGTATGGAGACCATTCTGCCACATAAGGGTTGAATCCTTGAGCCATGGCTGACGCAGTATGAGTCACACCGTGTTGAACTGGTAATTTCTGCACAGATGCCTCAGTTGGTGTGAGTTGGTAACGACCACCAAGTGGGTGATTAACCGTTGAGCGTCCAACAGAGCAGTCAAAGATAGTCTGTAATCCTTTTTGACTCGCATGGTTGAGGTCAGATAGAACTGTAAGGGTATCTGCTTCCAGTGTTTCTACGCTTGTTGTACGCTCTTCTGGAAGTTTGACATCCTTGTCTACCACCTTGGCATCAACAACGACACGCACACCGTTGGTATCTAGGAAACGACGTTCCAAGTCGACAATCGTTTCACCATTCCAGTGCATGACTAGATTTGGTTTTTCAGTTACTGTCGCAACCACAACAGCGTCAATATTCTCTTTGTTACATTCTACAACAAAGGCATCTACGTCCTCAGGACGAACCACGACTGCCATCCGTTCTTGTGATTCAGAGATGGCAATTTCTGTACCATTCAAGCCCTGGTATTTAAGAGGTACCTTGTTGAGGTCGATTTCAAGACCGTCTGCCAGTTCACCGATGGCTACACAGACACCACCAGCACCAAAGTCATTAGATTTCTTGATAAGACAAGTGACATCGCCATTACGGAACAGACGTTGAATCTTGCGTTCTTCGATAGCATTCCCTTTTTGAACTTCAGCTCCAGCAGTTTCCACGGACTCAACTGTTTGAACCTTAGAAGAACCTGTCGCACCACCGACACCATCACGTCCAGTCTTACCTCCAAGGAGGATAATGACATCACCCGCTTCCGGTTTTTCACGGACAACATTTTCCTTAGGAGCCGCGCCGACAACAGCACCTAGCTCCATGCGTTTAGCTACAAAGCCTGGGTGGAAGTACTCACGAACGTAGGTCGTCGCAAGCCCAATCTGGTTACCATATGAAGAATAACCATGAGCCGCTGTTTTAGAAATGACTTGTTGTGGCAATTTCCCAGCACGAGTTTCCGAAATCGGTGCTGTAATATCACCAGCACCCGAGATTCGCATGGCTTGGTAAACATAAGAACGACCTGACAATGGGTCACGAATGGCTCCACCGATACAGGTAGCAGCCCCACCAAATGGCTCAATCTCAGTTGGGTGGTTGTGGGTTTCATTTTTAAACATGAGGAGCCAGGGTTCTTTCACACCATTAACGTCCACTTCGATTTCGACTGAGCAAGCATTAATCTCGTCTGACACTTCCATATCGTCCAAACGACCATTAGCACGCTCATAACGACCGAAAATAGTTGCCATATCCATCAAGGTTTGCGGTTTTTCAGAACGCCCCAACTCATCACGCATAGCGATATATTTGTCATAGGTCGCCTGCAATTGCTTTTGGAATTTAGAAGCTGAAAAATCGATGTGTTTCAACTCTGTCTCAAAAGTCGTATGACGGCAGTGGTCAGACCAGTAAGTGTCCAAAACCTTGAGTTCAGTCTCAGTTGGCACGCGCCCGATTGACTTGAAGTAGTCTTGGATAAAAAGCAAATCATCCACTTCCATGGCCATCCCTTGCTCGGCCTTGTAGCGAGCAAAGTCTTCTGCTGTATAGTTTTCAAAGAAAGTCAATTTAGGAATGGTCTTGTCTGACTCTGAAAATTCTTGCTTGGCAATCCCCACCGTAATATCCTTGAATCGAGAATCAACTGGGTTGAGCAGATAGTTCTTGACCGCTTCCAACTCAGTCGCATCAATATCTTTATTCACCAAGTAAAGTTGGGCTGTATTAACCGTTACATCACTCGAACTTCCTAGTAAAAGCAAGGCTTCCTGTGAAGATGCTGCACGCTGGTCAAACTGCCCTGGTAGGCTTTCAATCGCAAAGAAAGCATAGTTGGCAAGATCCGCCTGCACAGCAGTTTCGTCCAAGACATGGTCTGTCACCTGCTCAGAGAAGATGTGCTTCTCTGCAGGTGCAAACAGGTCCTCTGCCAAGTCAAATACATCATACACTTGCACGATGCGAATACTTTTCAAGCTTGAAAGTCCCAAGTTGTGTTGGAGCTCTCTCACCAAACTCTCTGACTTGACCTGAAAATCAGCCTTTTTTTCAACAAAAATACGTTTATCCATCAATTCTTATTCCTTTATTTCAGCTCTTGCAATGTTTCCAAATGACCTTGAGAGTCTTGCAAATAGATTATTTCAATTCCTGCAACTTTTCCCAAACAATCTCGTAAACATCTGTTAATTCGCCCAGACCTCTACGGAAAACATCCTTATCCATGTGGTTGCCATCCGCATCCCACAAACGGCAGTTATCTGGTGAAAATTCATCTGCCAAGATAATCTTGCCATCCTTTCCAAAACCGAACTCTAGCTTAAAGTCAATCAACTTAAGGCCAATCTCAGCAAACCAGACCTTCAAAAGTTCATTGATACGACGCGTTTCTTCCTTCAAGTAGGCAATCTGCTGCTCATCCGCAATCTGTAGGAATTTCACATGCTCATCATTGATGAATGGATCATCCAAATCATCATTTTTGTAGTAAAATTCAACAATCGGAGTCTCCAAGGCGATTCCCTCATCCACACCAAAACGTTTTGAAAAAGAACCAGCTGTATAGTTGCGGAGCACGACTTCCAAAGGAATAATCTTAACCTTTTTATTGAGTTGTTCCGTGTCTGAAAGCTTCTCCACAAAATGAGTCGCCACACCAGCCGCATTTAATTTCTCAAAAATAAAAGATGAAATCTGATTATTCAACACTCCCTTACCTGCAATCTGCTCCTTCTTAACACCATTGAAAGCAGTCGCCTGGTCCTTGTAAGTTGAAATAATAAGATTTTCATCCTCAGTTGTATAGATATCTTTAGCTTTTCCCGAATAGATCAATTGTTTTGACATTTTAAAGTTCGCCTTTCGTATTACTTGAGCACATTCTACCATAAAAAACCTAAAATTACAAGAATTTAACCGAATAAATAACGTAGTGACTTCAAAAATCATAAAGAAAAAACTGCAAGAAGAATCTTTCTCACAGTTTTAAAATCATTTAACTCTAAAAACACGAACATTACTCTTTGTTCAAAAATTGATCTAAATAATAACGTAGGTAACTTTTCTTGCCCGTAATCATCTGCAGGCGACCTTCCACCCCGTACCGAAGTTTTTCAGCCTGCTCCGAAGTTAGATTAGTCTCCGCCTCAATTTTAAAGAAATTCCCTTTCTCAGTCTTAGTAGCTGTCGCATCAATACTTGTAATAGTAGAATCTAGGAAAAGTTGATTCTTGGCATCATGAGTCGTCGTATAGCGAACAGAATCACCGACCTTGATCCTTGCTACATCTTTTGAACTTAGATAAGCTGTGAGTTTGGCTTTCCCTTCTTTTTCCAAGGACGGATAGAGTTGGGCTAGTAGGGCACCTTCTGCAACCATGGTAGAATCACTGGTCTCAGGATTAAGATGAAGCACCCCATCCTCACTTGCCGTAATTTTCCCCTTGTCTAAAAGATTTCCCTGTACCTTCTTACCTGACTCTGCCTCCAAGATTTTCTGGTCTAGAAGGGTCAATTCCTGACCAACCTTTGCCAAGTGTTGGGATTTGAGAGATTCCAATTGACTGCTTAAGCCTGACGCATAGGCTTGCTGGGTACCTGAACCCGCATACTGGACACGGTAAGTAGCGAGACTGGATTCTAACTGAGAAAGCTGTGCTTCAACCTGCGCAACTGCTTGTGCCTTAGCTTGCGGATTTTCCTCCCCCTGAGACTTGTAGGACTGGTAGAGAGAGTAGGCTAGATTCTGACTGGCCAAGGAAGCACCTGTTTCAATAGCTGACTTAGCTGTCTGGTAATCGCGAATTTTAGCCTCTGTTTGGCTGATGAGGTTGCCGATTTCGGCTTGGGTTTGACTAGCTGCTGCATTCTGGGACGCGATGGTCTCATTTTGTTGCGATGTACTAGCCCTAAGACTGCCTGCTTGACTGATGTAGTCGCGAAAGGTGGCTTGGTAGCCAAACTTATCCTCCTCTGGAAAGTGGTTCTCCCCTTCTTGCAGACTTTTTTGCAAATACTCCAATTGCTTTTTTTGATCCTTAAGCATGTCCAACTGACTGGCATAAGACTCCGCTTGGACACCTTCCGCCCCTTCTTGGTATTGAACCAACAAATCCCCCTTCTTAACCAACTTATTTTCTTCCAAATGATTGACAAGAATGCGATTATTGCTAGTTGACTGGATATGTGCAAGGATACGACTAGGCTCGACAGTAGCTCTAGTAGACAAACTCATCTCCTTCTCTGCAAATGTTGCAAATCCAAGTAAAAACACGAGCAGAAGGGACATGGGGACAATCACCCGACTGGAAAAATTATGGTAACGACGATTATAAAACTCCGCACTTTCTAAAAATTCTGGTTTCATCCTCTCCTCTTTCTAGCTATTCACCAAATGGGCATAGAAGCCACCCTGTGCAAGCAAATCAGCATGCTTTCCTTCTTCAACAATCTTGCCCTGATCCAAGACAACAACCTTCTCTGTCCGCTCAGCAATGGTCAAGCGGTGGGCGATGAAAATCAAGGTCTTGTCTAAAGCCATGAGATTATCTACAATTCGCTTCTCTGTCAAAATATCCAAACTGCTGGTTGCCTCATCCAAAATCAAGACCGGTGCATCCGTCAAGAGAGCACGCGCCAGAGCAATTCTCTGACGTTGACCACCTGAGATTCCTGCCCCATCCGAAGTCAATTCTGTCTGGTAATTCAGGGGCATACGCTCAATATCCTCCCGAATCTCTGCCAATTCGACCGCCCGTAAGATATCTTCCTGTGTCGTCCCCTCCTTAGCTCCCAAAAGAAGATTGTCCAAAATCGTTCCGTTAAAGACATAGGGCTGTTGAGGCAGATAGTTGATATACCGGCGCAGGGCTTTTTTATCAATCTGATTGAGATTGACGCCACCCAGACTAATCTCTCCCTGACTTGGGTCGTAAAAATTAACCATCATCTTGGCCAAGGTCGTCTTACCTGAGCCTGAAATTCCCACAAAAGCCACCTTAGAACCTTGGGGAATGGTCAAATTGATATCCGACAAGACGTCTCGACCATAGCCATACTTATAGGAAACCTGCTTGAAAGTCATCTCTCCCTTCATCAAGCTCAAATCCTCAACTGTTTTCTTCTCCTCAAACTCAGAAGCTACTAGATAAACCTCATTTAGACGGTTATTGGCGACCTGCGCTGTCTGAAGTTTGGTTTGCAGGTTGATGATATTTTCCAAAGGATTTGTAAAGTAAACCAGCAAGGTATTATAGGTAATCAACTGCCCCAAACTCATCTTGCCATCCATGACCAGAACAGCCCCCATCCAGAGAATACCGACATTGAGCAAGAGATGGGCAACTTTTTTCAGAGCCTTTTGCTGACTCTCTGCCCTACTATAGGTAAAGGATTTTTTCAGATAATCCACAAATTCCTTGTCAATTTTTTGGTAACGCTGACTCTCACTGGTCAAGGACTTAATAGTCTCAATACCGTTGATGTCCTCAATGATAGAAGAAGACAGAACTGCATTGGCTTCCATGGTATCCCGATTCATCTTTTCAAACGGCTTCATAAAAGCAAAGATAATCACTGTATAGATAGGAAGTGCCAATAAAGTCATGAAAAAGAGATTGGTATTTTGTGAAAATAAAACAAGGGAAATAATGACAACCGTTGACACATCTAGGAAAATCGAAAGAATGGTCGAAGCCAGCGCATCAATGATACTGTTAGCATCCGTGAAACGAGATACGATTTCCCCTGTCCTGCGTGTCGCAAAAAAGGACATAGGCAGGTGAAAAACATGCTTGATATAGGACAAAATCACATCAATCGACAAGCGTTGCCCCAAAACAAGCAAGAGATACTCCTGAGCGTAAGACAAGATCTGCTGGAGAATATAGACGATAACCAGCCCAATAGAAATAATCCCCAGCGTCGAACGCATCTGATCTGGCACATAGGTATCAATGATAGACTGCAGATAATAAGAACCCACAATGTTAATCAAGGTTACCAAGAGTGTTGCCAAAACGATATTGGCAATCAAGCCACGCTGCTTCACTAATATAGGGATAAAAGAGAGCAGGCCATTCTTTTGATCCTTATGAGGCTTGTAGTCTGGACTCGGTGCCATAAAAAGAGTCACTCCTGTCCATTCTTCCGCAAAACGCTCACGTGGCAGTTTGGTCAATTTCACCCCAGGATCTGGATCGGCAATATGAATGCTATCCTTATCCTGCCCAGTCACCACATAGTAGTGGAGCAATTTCCCTTCCTTAAGCACATGGGCAACAAAAGGAAAAGTCAAATCTGGCAAGTCAAAGAGCGTCATATCCGCCTTAATTGCTCGCGTCTCAAAGCCAATCTCCTCTGCCACCTTGACCAAGCCCAAAGCCGTTGTCCCATCCATGGTTGTCTTGGCCAATTCTCGCAAGTGAGCCAAAGAATAATAACTACCATAGTAGCCAAAAACCATGGCTAATGAAGCTACACCGCAGTCCATCTGATCCACCTGCGGACGATAGTGACGTTTCCCAAATTTCATATTCATCTCCTTTTTCTAATACTAAATGAAAATCAAAGAGTAAACTAGCCGCAGGCTGCTCAAAACACTATTTTGAGGTTGTATATAAGACTGACGAAGTCAGTCACATATATACGGCAAGGCGACGTTGACGTGGTTTGAATTTGATTTTCGAAGAGTATAAACTCATCTGATAACAACTATCTTACCCCAATTCCCAAACAAAAACTGGACTTCCTCCCCAAATGCGCCTATCTCCCTCCTAACTGCACTTTTAAGATAAAAAATAGGTAGAACAAACGTCCTACCTAAAATATATATTTATTTCTTTTTCTTCCTAATTCTTTTGTCAATCATATACAAAACGATAATCGAAAACAGCGGTGGTACAATATAACTCTTTTCACTCATTGTCAGCTGAAATCCCAGAGTTGCTAGTATCTTAAAGATGAAAATATTCATCAAAAATAGAAAAACAAATACTAAAAAATATTTTAAAACCTTCTTCATTTCTTTTCTTCAACTCTCCTAATTTCTATAACTATTTTATCAAAAATATATGTAAAACTCCAAATAAACATCTCAACTGTACTTTTTTTGGCAAAAAATAGGCAGAACAAATGTTCTACCTAAAATATGATATGAAAGGAAAGTGATGTTTTACTGACACCCTAGGCAAGCTTGGAACAAATAAATCATTGATAGTAACCTTTACGACATCCTATTTAAAGTTACTTCAATTTTTAATGTCCCTGCTATTTCTAAGCCACCTCTGGTATAATCTATTCATAGTCAGAATAGATTATACCGTTCTAAATTACGATTCATAGTTACTCCTTTTAAACTCCGATGTGATGCATTCTTAGATTCTACCCTAACCATTTTCAGCGCAGACTAACAAGTCATTCTTAACTGTTTACTCTGCTCGCTTTTTATTGACCTTATATCCTAGATAAAAGAGCCCAAATAAAACAGGGTAAAT